>CAYQDH010000153.1:0-10555 GCA_964416075.1 uncultured Anaerolineales bacterium
AAAAGTAACCGATCAGGTTGGCGATCCTCATACGTGACCCAACCTTGTCCGGGCTGTGATCGAGCAAGGCGCGGGCTACGGTCGTATGAATGACGCTGACCCTACCTCGGAGCTCGGGCAGATAATGAAAAAGCCGATCGCGGGTGAACTCTGAAACGGCGATGATATGGGATGCATGTCGTAGCCCCCAGAAACTCTGAAGGATGGCTTGATGGGTCAGCCACCCCATGCCGTCACGGTCTTGCGGGCAATCGACGATGCCGATATCGTGCAGGATCACCATACTGGGAACGTGCCCGGTGTCGCGCAGCGCCTGCGCTCCGGTTAGCCTGGGCGCCAACACCAGCTCTGCCTGACTCGGTACCTGGACGGCAAAGGGCATATGGCGTAACACCGGAATATCCAGGGCTCGGTACTGCGCGCTGATCAGTCGGACTCGATCATTCCAGCCAGACCTGAGGTTGGAGAATACCCGTCCGATCCCGGTGTGGGGGTGATAGGCCTCCAGATCGGGAACGGCGACTACCAGCGGCTCGCCGGATATTGCCGGGGTGCTTGCGGAATGCCTAGTTTGCCACACAGGTCACCCTCCTCGAACGGTTCGCCGAATCGGCGCGCCAACTATGCTACCCCAACACTCGAGCATATGTCTCCTTGAGCGGCACGATCGAGTCGTATTGGCCGAACTTGGCCGCCTGCTTGATGCCCTGCGCACGCATCGATTCACGCAGATAACTGTTCTCCAAGACTTGTTCTATCGCCACAGCCAGAGCGTCGGCGCGCTCGGGTTCGAAAAACATGGCCGCATCGCCTGCCACTTCTGGTAACGCGGTTGTTTTGGAGCACACCACGGGCAAGCCACTCGCCATGGCCTCCGCCACCGGGATGCCAAAGCCTTCGTAGAAGGAGGGGAGAACGAGTAGGTCACAGGTGTTGTAGAAAAGGGCCAGATCCGCATCCGGTACGGACTCGAAGAAAAGGACATCATCCTGCAATTGCAGATCACTAATCAGCTGCTGCAGCGTCTCCCGTTCGCGAGCAAATGGATTCGACCCCACCTTGATCAATCTCAGATCCCTATCTCTCTGCTTCAGCAGCCCCAAAGCCCGCACCAACGTGGGCAGATTCTTGCGCGGATCGTTGGTGCCAACGTAGAGAATATGCCGCCTGTCCGCCAGTCCGTATCTCGCCCGGAAGGAGTCGGGTACCTGCTGTGGCCGGAACAGGGCCAGGTCGAGTTGCGGAAAGATGACATGGATCTTTCCCTCCGGCAAGCGTAGCTCTTCCACCAGGGTGTGCTTGGTGTACTCTGAGATGGCAATCAGGGCATCGGCTCTTCTCAGACCGGCCAAGGAGAGGGAATACATCGAGTAATCAAGAGCGTGGCGGAATGTGTTGAGCTTTCGGTCGTGTCGCGTCAGGTACGGGATGATGTCCAGTACGGTCACGACGACGGGGCCATCGAACCGCTGTGTCATCATCAGGCTGGCGAGCGTCTGGGTCGTGATGTGATAGAGGTTGGCAGAGCCCAACTGGACCCTCAGCGGGTAACTGGCAAAGAATGACCCAACATCCAATCCCAAGCGTCTGAAGCCCTCCTGCGCGGGCGGCCACAGTGAGACCGGGTTGGGGAAGGCCAAGCCAACCTCGATGCCTGCAACCCCGAGTCCCTTGTACAGGTTTTCGGCATAGCGCGAAGTTCCCGTTATTCCGGGTCCCGGCTTGGCGACTAACTGAACCTTCACGGCACTCCTTTTGTATATCAACGCAGACCACATATAATATGTTCAGTAATTGATGCTTTGACAGTGGCCACATTCTTCTACTGCTACGTGGTTCGGACAAGGCTGAGAAATTCAACCTCTCGCTCCATCTCCCTCAGTCGGCCAGAAGAGAGCACCCTTTGGGGAGGTATGGGCTCATGAGGACGAATTCTTGGCAGGCCAGGACCTGGGGATCTATTATCCTGGCATTGGTTTTGCTGTTTGGCTTTACGTATCTGTTTATCAGGCACCCGGCCGATGCCCAGAGTGCCCGCGATTTACCGGGAACAGTCACGTTTTCCATCGCTCCCCCTGTCCAGTTGCCCATGCCGAGACCCCCGGCTTACATGGCTGCTTACCCTGATCCTTATCCGTATCCCAAGCGGTACCGAGTGAGCCTGCCGATCCTGCTGAAGAACTGCTGCAATGCGCCGGCGCCGACCTCCACACCCACTACACTGTCCCCGACGCCGACATTCACGCCTACGACTCTGGCCCCGACCTCGACGCCCACCGCACTGCCCCCGACTTGGACGCCCACGGCCCGTCCGGATACCGTGTACGGGGTGCCCTCGTACCCGCCGGACTACACAGAGGATGTGGAGACGTGGTGGGCTGGCCATCCTCTCAACCCGGATAATCCGGAGGCCATCTCCATTGGCGGGCTCCAGAACTTGCCCGATCTCCCCGTCCTCAACGTCGCCCAGCAATATGGCAGCGATCTCCAAGCAGCGATTGATGCGCTTCCCGCAGGGGGGGGAACGTTGGTGCTCGACCCGGGCACGTACAACGGGTTCCGCATCGTGGGCAAGAATAGTGTTCACATCATCTCCAGTGGCGGGGCCACGATCAGAAACGCAGGCTCTGGGCCAGTTGGCGATCGGGATAGTAATGTGGTTGCTGGTTGCTCCCAGGCGCTGGATTATGGGCTATTCAATTCATGCACCTTTAGTGGCGACCCGAGTTGCCTGGAGTGCCTGCAGAAGCGGGTGGAGAACATCTATATCAAGAACATCACCTTTGACGGAGCCGGCTCAGCGACGGAGGCGGTAGGACTGCACGCCGTACGCGGCGTGGTGCTCGATAACGTGACCTTTCAGAACTACTATGATCCCGAATCGGGCCATGGCGGCCTGTTGGGCGGCAACGCCATGCTTGACAATGTCTGGTGTAGAGGTTGCGACTTTGTAGGGAATGAGCGCTGGGCTGTCTATCTCGATGGAGCCCACGCCTCAGGGATCATTCGGTCGCAGGTCGCTGCGTTCCCTTCCGGGAGTTTCCTGTTTCTCAGCAACAACGATTTCGACATCGACCTGAACGAGAACGGCGCCTTCGAGCCGGATGAGATTCGGCAGGCCGACTATCTGGTGATCGAAGGCAACACCATTGAAGGCAGCCATCAGGTCGTCAACGTTGAGGGCGGACACACGCTGGTCAAGAACAACATCGTCACGAATGGTTCACAGTACTTTGTCTGGCAGAACTCGCCGAGCTCATTTCGGGGCGTGCCCCTGGTCGACTACTATGGCAATCGCATCGTGGGCAACCACGTTGATGCCGTGCACACCTTCGTGGCCATCAACGGAGCCAGCGATACGCACGCCCGGGCGGGTCTCTACGAGGTTCGGGACAACACCGTCGAGGACCTGAGAGGACCTTTCATCAGCGAGAGCGGTACCGTGGATGGCCCCAATCTGGCCTGTGGCAACACCGCAGATGGCGTGCCGGTCGATGGCCCATGCGCTGCGTCGACTGCTACACCTACGCCGACCCGCTCGCCCACCGCGCTGCCCGTGACTCCGACACCAACTCGCTCGTCTACCGCTCTGCCCCCCACGCTAACGCCGACGCCGAATGGACCCGTCGCGTTTCCCTTGGGCGTATTCGAAGATGGGAACCTGCAGAGTGCCTTCACGTTTGGTCCGATGATCGATGACCTGCGGGCCCACAATCTCGATGCCGTCTACTTTGTCAACACCTGGGCCGCGGGCGATGATATGCTGGACGTCTCGGACGCCAAAGGTTTCGATGTCTACTATGAGCTTCACGAGGTGGTGGATCAGTGGTTCACGAGCCCGGTGGCCGCCGACATCGACACTGCCCGGTCGATCATCTATCCCCTGGTGGATGTTGTGAAGGGCCATCCCAGCCTGCAAGGGTACAACGTCATCGATGAGCCAACAGCGGATCTGCAGACTCGAGTGGCCCTGGCCGTGCAAGCGTATCGGGAGCGAGATCCGCAGCGCAAGACCGCGCCCGTCCTGATCGGCATTGGGCGGGCGGATTCCATCTTTGCGGCGGCGCAGCCCGATATCATGCTGCTGGATGTCTATCCCTTTGCCTACCACAATGAGGCCTGTGACACGACGATGAACGGCTTTGGGTATCCCAGCTATGACTTGACCGACTATATTAGGGCAATCGCCCAAGATAGGCCGGCCGACACGCCACTATGGGTCATCCTTCAAACCCACAATGTTGGGGATGGGCAGTCGATGTACGATCTGCGGGACCCAACGGCGCCCGAGGTTCGCCAAGAGTTCTGGTTGTCCATCGGCGAGGGGGCCACGGGCATCTTCTGGTTCATCTATAGTAGCGAGCAAGGCTGGACGGGTCTGCGGGATAATCCCACCCTGTTTACCGAGGTCAGTAGTTTAGCCCAGCGGATCGGGCCCTTGCGTGGCCTCTTGACCTCTCTCCACAAGGCCGGCGACGAATTCGGTGTCGATGGAAGCGATGGGGGCGCCTACATCAGTACCTTGGCCAGCGGCGACGGCAGCCGGAATTATGTGGTGATCGTAAACAGGCTGTGTGCGCCGCAGGCGCTAACGGTTACCTCGCTGTCCAACGGCGAGACTTTGCAGGACCTCGAGACTGGCGAATTCTTTGCCATGGGTTCCTCCATACCGATGGCCGCCGGAGATGGGCGGATTCTAGAGGTCACTCCTCCATGAGAAGGCCCGCCGGTGAGTGTCCCAGTCCTGGGCATCTCCTATTCGCTACCATTTCGTGCGCCGCTTTTCACTGAGCATATCGATCAATGGCCAAGCCCAAATCCCGAAATCGATGATGGTGAGGGGTATCAGGGCGACCGCCAGACGCCTTGAGATGGGAACCTGAAAGAGTTGGGCCGTAACGAGCATGCCTCGCAGCTTGGCTGCCGCCGCATGAGCGACGAGTAAGGCCCAGGGCGCCAGCACGCTTCCGCCCAGGACCGGAGCCATCAATGGGGCCAGCGTCATGAGCGCTCCGATTGCGATTGTCTTGGCCGTAAGCCACACATCTCGTCGTGCCCCATAGTGGCCCCCATAGAGCAAGAGGTTCCTCAACCATCGCGATTGCCTGCGCTGATAGGCACGTAGTGTCTCGGGGTATTCGGTTGACACAACACTGTACCACACATGGCGGATGGCGATCCCGCTGCGGATGAGCCGCCGTGCGAGGTGATAATCGGTCCCCGTGCGCGCAACAAAGCCCAGGCCGCCAGAGCGCTGCAGCGCCGACCGCGTTACGGCGGCATTGCGGCCCAGCAGACCTTCGCTGTAGACGCCACTATGCACTCCGGCGGCCACATCCCTGGACCATAGATACACGGGTAATACTCTGCCCATCTGCTGAGGCAGCGGGCGCGAGCTACCCGTCGCCGCTCCCTCACCCTCCTCGACCAGCGGAGCGAGCAGCCGAATCAATGCTTCGTCCTGGTAGAGACAATCCGCATCGGTCAGGTAGATGATCTCACCGGAAGCGTACTCCAGACAGCGGGCCAGAGCCCGCTGCTTGCCCTCGCCAGGTTGCTGCTCGAGCACGATCACCCGCGGCTGTGCATAGCGCCGGGCTCGCTCTAGGGTGTCGTCCCGGCCACCTGCGCACAGGATCAACTCGATATCCGGGTAACTGAGGGCGAGGAAGGATTCGATGTGGGCATCGATGTGCTCGCGTTC
Organism: uncultured Anaerolineales bacterium; assembly: GCA_964416075.1. Lineage (GTDB taxonomy): Bacteria > Chloroflexota > Anaerolineae > UBA1429 > UBA1429 > CAYQDH01. The sequence continues at coordinate 5,705 of CAYQDH010000153.1, forward strand.
GTTCCAGGCTGCAACCAGGGCGCTCACTCTGGGCATATGGGTCAGCCTGGGCATGATGGACTGCTCGGCCTGAAGGTCGCCCGCCCGCTGGTGTTCGTGCCGCCAAAGGCGTACGTTGTGCCAGGCCAACACGGCCAGGCCGATCAATCCTACAGGAAGCAACAGCCTGTTTCGTTTCCGACGCCATTCGTAGGGCAGAATCATCTCTCCCCCGGCCGAATCTGGAATCCTTTGCTATTTCGGGTGGGGCCCCCATTGCTCAAGTGGGCGATCAACGGAGCCAGAACTCTGGCAACGTGGTCTCGGCCCAAGGCTTGCCCTTGCGCCAGCGATAGCACACCTGCTCCCGGTGCGTGATCTCGAGCGCCGACGGTGTCTCGATCAGCCGCATCGCCTTCCCACGGAAAGTGCAATCTATTCCGAGCGGTTGGCTGGACCCAACTGGCAGCCCAGGCATCGCCGAGGCCGCCAGATAGCGGAACGCCTTGTCACACCAGCCAGCTACGTGTAGCACGTCACGCACATCCGGCAGGGCGGACAAGCGACCACCGGCTTGAGCCTGGAACCCGGTTGCCGTCCGAAACCCACCGGTCTCATCCTGCCCCGCCAGCATCCGGCGCTTGGTCTCGCTGAAATCAGCGCTGAACCCATGGGACCGCAGATCGTCCGCCGCGCGGAGCACATCACCTAGCGGCGCGATCCAGCTCGGGTAGCGACTGACCCGCCCATTAGCATAGACGACCGTGGGCAGGGAGCCGTCCTCAGAGGCCCAACGGGCGACGAACCGCATCGCCTGCATCGCCGATCCGAGGTATTGCTCTTCCCCGGTCCGGTTGTATCCGCGCAGCAGGGCCGACACGCAACGAGCGATGTACACCGGAAAGTATTTCTCGATCCGGCGCGCGCCAAAGCTGTTCTGAGCGATCGCGCCCTCGAAGGTTCCGGGACGGGCCACCTGGTGCTGCAAGATCTGGCCGAGCGTCGGGATGGCGTATTCGCTAACCCAGCGCTCCTCCCCGGATAATTCCGTAAGCAGAAATAGCGCCTCGCAGGCGGTCGCCGCTTTGTTCGGCACAAAGGATGGCCTGAGCGGATCATCGCGGAACGCCCGCATCTCGTGGTCCCAGAGTTGTCCAATATAGAACACCCTCAAGTTGCGTTCGGCGCACGCCGAATAGCGCTCCCAGTCTGCGTATCCGGCCCGGCGCAGCGCCAGGGCCAGCAGCAAGAGCGCCACATCACAGGCCGCCTCGTGCGGTGTCCCCGCCGTCGCGGGATTGGCCTCGAACGCCGAAGAGGCATAGTGCCCGTTTTCGGATTGGCCCACTACCAGGTCATCTCCGGCTCGGCGGGCCTTGGCCAGCCAGCGCTGGTCCCCCGTGTGCTCCCAAAGCTCAAGGTAGCCGGCAACGATGCCCTCGTAGCGCCAATCCAGGCCGGCGCCGGTGTAGACGAGGCTTTGCTGCCACCAATGGGCCACCGGCCCGCCATAGCCGCCAGGACAACGCATGGTTTCCAGCCATGCGTCCAAATTAGACACGGCAGCGCCAACAGTCGCCTCAGCTTTGGATGGTACGGAGCGAGCCCGAAGGACATCCTGTGCCTGCCCAAAGGCCATCAGGCATGCCCCTTTTGCGCGATGAGCAGCGCGACGGTCGCAAGCGAGACCAACGGTCCGGTGGTGCAATACGCAAGTCGGGCTGCAAAGTTAAGTCGGTCGGCCAGATCAGGGCGCCCGAGGCGCTCAACCCCCTGGCCTAGCAGGTTCAGCCCCATGGCAGACGCCGAATGGATGCCGTAATTTGCCACTACCTTCAGGCCCGAACGGGCCAGCGCCTGGCGTAATAGGCCGAGACCCTGTGGTCGTAGGCCCAGAGGGTTGATGTCCCAGCCTCGTCGCTCTGGTATGATACGTGCCAAGGGCCGCGACGCAACGATGGCCAGCCAAGCACCCGGTATCAGCATGTGCGATAGGCCGATGAGCTCGGACTGATAGGTAGCGACGACCGGCTCGACCCATAGTGCCGCCGTCGTCGGGCCGCTCTCGGCCTGACCTAAGATGCGCTGCCTGACTTCCTCCGTCAAGGCAGTCACGTTGCAGATTACCCGCGGTGCCTCCGCTTGAGCGAGTACTGACATGGCTGCATCGAGTGCCAAGCGGTACTCGAGAGGCGCCTGGCCGGCCAGCAGGGGAGCTCTGTTCATGGTTTCCCTCGCACTAGAGGGCCTCTATGGGTTGCAGTTCATCCAGTACCTGCCGGTAGATCGCCTCCAGGCGTAAAACGATCCGCGACCAGTCATAGCGCGATCTGGTCTTGCTCTGGCCACGGCGGCCCATTTGGCGGCGTGACAGGTCATCTGTGAGCATCGCGTCGAGTGCCGCAGCCAGCTCCTCGGGGCGTCCTGGGGCTACGAGCAACCCATCTTTCCCAGGATCCACCACAGTGCGAACACCCGGGAGGTTCGTGGCGATGACGGGGGTGCCGCTGGCCATCGACTCGAGCAGCACCAATCCAAAGGCCTCGCCCATGGTGGTGGAGGCAAGTACCGTGACGTCTGCCATCCGATAGTAGAGCGGCAATTCCTCATTGGACACGCGACCGACAAAGGTGACCCGCGCTTGAATACCGAGCCGTTCAGCCATCATCGCATAGGTTGGCCGCAGATTGCCATCGCCGACGATCACGCCTTGGATGTTGGGTGGCAACTGCGCCAGGGCCTGCAGGAGAATGTCCACACCCTTGAAATAGTGAGCCGCATCGAGGCTCGCCACGAGCAGCACGACGTGGTCATCCTGTGCCAGCCGATGCTTCGCACGCAGGTCGGCCAATGAGGCGGCGCCAGCAAACAGCTGCGTATCGACCCCGTTGGGCAGCTCGTCGATCGTGCTCTCCCGGCGACGGATGCCGGTCAGCGGCTCGCGACAAGCGGTGCCCACTTGAAATATTTGGCATCCCGTACACATAGGATGCGCGCCCATAGTCGAGCGAAGTGAACAACACCCGGCGGGCATAGCGCAATGTCAGCCGACCAATGGTCTGGCGCAAGATGCGCTCGATGATTGCCATCGGGCCACCCAACAAGACATCCTGATGGTAGGTGATCACAAGAGGTGTATGGGCCAGCCAAGCCATGAATGCTGTCAGCTCGCCACCGAAGAAGGGATAGTGAAGATGGATCAGATCAAAGCCACGCAGTACACGAGCGAGGCCGAGCAACACCGGCGCGTTGCCAACCCGTACCAGCGGGCGCAGACGCCGAACCGTCACGCCGTTCATCACTTCATCGGTGGGCGCGCCCGGCACAGCAGCCGTGAAAACATGCACCGTGTGGCCGCGCCGTACTAGCTCGAGGGCGTTATGGTAGCAAACGTTACCTGTACCACCCTGATAGGGTGGAAAGGTGGCTGTCACATGGGCGATGCGCATCGCTCTACCATCCTGCCACTGTTAGTGCGAACTTTTGGAATATCAGGAATAGGGGATCGAGCAACGTGTGAGCCAGACGTGCGACCACGCCACCTCCTGTCTGCTCGTACACCAACTTATGGGTACTGCTAGCCAGAAGGTCGTGGTCAGAAACACGCCGCAACGTCTGCGTCTGTTGTCGTTTCTCCATGATGAGGGCCCAATTTGTGACCACCCAGGCATAGGCCCGGATTTTGCTCAGTAGGCGATTCGGCTCCCGCAATAGGACAAAGCCCCATGTCACGACTTCGGCCAGGAGGAGCGCGGGCACGAGTCCGGCCAATGTGCGCCAGCGCATCACCTTGAGCAGCATCAGATAGCGGTTGCGCTCCTGAACATAGATCTTTTGCGGACCGAAACGCAGAGCGTAATCATGATACACGATTGAGGAAGCAGTGTACACGCAGTGATATCCTGCCAGGCGTGCCCTCAGCGAGAGATCAGTGTCTTCCATATACATGAAAAAAGCCTCATCGAACCCGCCGAGCAGCTCGTATAGTTCGCGACGAACTGCGAATGCTGCCCCCGAAACCGCGCCCACTTGGTCTGAGGAAGCAAACCTCGCGCGATCCATGCCCAAGCCGCGACATAACGTCAGCCCACTGCTGTGTACGTCGTTGCCACAGGCATTGATTCGCCCTGGTTCGCTCAAGAGCAAAATCTTGGATGTAGCCAGCCCGACTTGAGGATCTGCTTCCAATGCCTGGATCAGCGCTGTCAACCAGCCTGGTTCGACCACGGTGTCTGGGTTTAGAAATGCCAAGTATTTGCCGGACGCATGCCTGACACCCAGGTTGTTGCCGGCGCCAAAACCGTGGTTGGTCGCACTGCGGATGACGCGTACACCAGGGAAGGTTTGCTCGACCTCTTCGGCGCTGCCGTCGGTTGACGCGTTATCCACCAAGATGATCTCATCACTGGGGTCGAATCCCATCAACAGCGATCGAAGGCATTGCTTGAGGCGAGCGCCGCCATTGTAGTTGACTATGATAACACTCGCCCTCGTTGCCAGTGGATCGGCAACGAGGGTGGTGATATTAATCGGTGCTACTTGTGGGAGTGATGTTATGGTCATCTGTGTTAGTTCGCGCAGCTTGTGAACTCATGCCACCAGAGACAACGGCGAATCTGTCGGCGATAGTGTTGCCTGGCGAGATACTCCTCCAATGGCACATCAGCGCCGAGGATGTAAAAGACCCAGTAACAGACCACGAACTGAGTGGAGGATGATGCCGGTGAACAGGGTCAGTGCACCCACAATCATCAGTAGCCCACTCAGCAAAGCATATCCGACAGGCAAGGCCTGCTGTGTACTGGTGAAACCTACCAGCCGTATTGCCCACAGCAGCCCCATGAGCAGTATAACCACGCCGGCAACTCCAAA
>CAYQDH010000154.1:0-10523 GCA_964416075.1 uncultured Anaerolineales bacterium
CCTCCCCCCGTGGGCGCTGACGCACCGGGTGCACCGTCTTCAGGTCGGCCAGGACAGCTTCCACCCGTTGCCCGGTGATGAACTGCAATAGGTCGAGCCAGTGCGTGCCGATATCGGCCACCACGCGCAGCGCCCCGCCCTCGGTATCCAGCACACGCCAGTTATAGTCGGTGGGATAGAGGAGCCAGTCTTGCACGTAGGAGCCATAGATAACGTGCACCGCCCCGATATCCCCTCGCCCGACCCGCTCATTGGCTTCCAGGGAGAGGGGATAGAAGCGCATGTTATAGTTCACCCCGGCTGCCAGCTCCGGGTGGCGGGCCGCCAGGGCCACCAGCTCCGAGGACTCGTGGCTATTCATGGCCAATGGCTTTTCACAGAGCACGTGCTTGCCCGCGTTCAGCGCGTCGCGGGCCATGGTGAAATGGAAACGGTTGGGCGTGGCGATGTGCACGGACCGCACCTCGTCATCGGCCAGCAGTTCCGCATAACTGCCGTACGCTTTGGGGATCCCCAGGCTTTCCGCGGCGCGGCGCGACTTGTCCTCCGAGGAGCCCAGGATGCCCACTACGCGCACCCCGGCGCGCCGCAAGGCTTCCGTGTGGGCCGGGCCCATAAAGCCTGTGCCCACGATGGCCGCGCCGATTTTATCCATCTGTCACCTCCCAAGAAACGGCATTACTTTGTGGATGATCGACCTCACAGGCTCTACCGTGTGGAAGTCGACCATGGGGCAGCGCGTTTTGTGGATGACTGAGACCTGCCGGGCCTGTTCAATTCGGCCACACCGTCATCGTTGCAACAGGTGTTGATGCTCATTACCTGTCAGACGGAAGCTACGGCCGCCTGCAGGCACCGCTGTACGTGCTGCCAATCGCGCTCCGACAGGTGGCCAATGGAGGAGACTGCTGTCGACGGCATGGTAACCAGGTAAGCTCTGAACAGCGATGGCCTGCGAAGCCTCGCTTCTTGCCAATCCATGAGCAAATGGTCGGTTGCGCCGACAGCAGTGCTGACTTGGCTGGTCAGTAGACCGAGGATCACATCGGGTCTAGTAGAGTGGTAGAGGGTAGTCGAGACAACCACCGCTGGGCGGCGCTTGGTGATTTGCGCCCCTGGAAACTCTACGGTGACCAGGTCACCTGGCCGCATCATTTGCTTCTCCGATCTCTCCCCGGTTTTGTTCTTCGTAGGCGATGGAGGCAGCCACGAGATCGCGGATATCCTCGTCACTCCAATCGTCCGCAATACTCACCGTCCGCAGTTCACCGTAGCGCTCCTCCAGAAAAAGCACGAAATCGTGTACCTCGCGCAGTTGGTCAGATGGCAACTTGACCAGCGTCCGCAGGATTTTACCTAGTTGTGCTTCTAGTTCGGGCAAATCAGTCTTGCTCATGAATCTCACCCCATCTCATTTTATGGCGCTGCCAGCAGAAAGGCAAAATCGAGCTCAGTTGTGCCAAGTCAGATGGTGATCTTGGTGAATGATGGCTCATGCACTTGACATTGCCCTGGGCACCGTTAGCATGGAGCCTCTATGATCACACAAGCTGGTGCATTGGTCAAGAGGGGAGTGGCGCTGTGAGAATGCTGCGCTTTGCCTTGGCCACTATCCTGATATTCGCTTGCGGCTCGACGGCGGAGGTATTGCCCGATGGCGCTGGGTCGGAGGACGGGCCCAGCCGTAAAGTTGTTCGGAGCGGCGCCGCGGCGTTTGACGCGCCACCCGAGTCGCCGGATCCGCATAGCCAGCTTGCCACAGCGCCGCCCAGGCTACCCATCCACACGATCCAAGGCCGCGCGCACAAGTCAGCGTACGCAGGACAGGCTGTGGTTGCGCAGGGGATCGTCACGGTGGTGCAGTCGCGGGCGTTTTACTTGCAGGACCCGTCGCCCGACGCCGATGATGCCACCTCGGAGGGGATCCTGGTGTACCAGGGATCGTCGCCGGGTGTGAGCGTGGGCGATGCGGTGGTGATTACCGCCACCGTGAACGAGTACTACCCGGGTGGGGCCAGCAGCGGAAACCTCTCCACCACCGAGCTGACCCAGCCAACGATCCGGGTCGTGACCCATGGCAACGCGCTCCCGGCGCCCACGGTCATCGGTCTCGCAGGACGCGTGCCCCCGAGCTTGGTGATCGACGATGACGCCACGGGGAACGTGGAGACCTCGAGCGTGTTCGACCCGCAAAGCGACGGCATCGACTACTACGAGAGCCTGGAGGGGATGCTGGTCCGCGTCGACAACGCCCAGGTTGTGGGGCCCAGCAACGTCTATGGTGAGGTTCCTGTGGTGGCCGATGGCGGCGCCAATGCGTCGCTGCTTAGCGCGCGCGGCGGCCTCGTCATCCGGGAGGGGGATTACAATCCCGAGCGCGTGATCCTCGACGACCTCCCCATCCACACGCCCGACCTTGCGGTCGACGATCGTATCGCCTATGTGCTGGGCGTGATGGATTACAACTATGGCAACTACAAGCTGTTGGCCTCCGAACTAGGCGCGGTGACGCCAGGGGGCCTGGGTCCCGAGGTGACTGACCTCGCTTCACAGGACGAGCTCACCATCGCCACCTTCAACCTGAAGAACCTGTCTCCGAGAAGCAAGGCGGCCCGCTTCGCCGGACTGGCCTCGCAGATCGTGGCCCACTTGGGCGCCCCCGACATCATCGGCGTACAGGAGATCGAGGACAACAGCGGCGTCACGGATGACGCGGTCGTCGATGCCAGCGCCACGTACGGGAAGCTCATCGCAGCCATCCAGGCAGCCGGTGGCCCCGCCTATGCCTACCGGGATATCGCGCCGCTGAACAACGCAGATGGCGGCGCACCGGGGGCCAACATTCGCGTCGGTCTGCTCTTCCGCCTCGATCGCGCGACGTTCATCGACCGCCCGGGGGGCGACGCCACCACAGCGGCGTCCGCCGTGATGGGCCCCGATGGCCCGGAGCTTTCGCACAGCCCCGGCCGTGTGGATCCCGCCCATGCGGCCTTTGTGGACAACCGCAAACCCCTGGCGGGCGAGTTCGAGTTCCGGGGACAGGTGGTCTTTGTCGTCGTCTGCCATAGTAAGTCCAAGAACGATGACACGGCGCTCTTTGGCCTGGCACAGCCGCCGCTGCTCGTCTCGGAGACGCAGCGCATCCAGCAAGCCCAGGTGCTGCACAATTTCGTGGCCAGTATCCTGGCCCTCGACCCTGGGGCCAAGGTCGCCATACTGGGCGACCTGAACGACTGGCCGTTCTCGGCCTCGCTCTCTACGCTGACCGGCGGAATATTGACCAATCTGGTCACAACACTGCCCATCGAGGAACAGTACAGCTATATTTACGACGGCAACTCGGAGGCGTTGGACCATATCCTGGTCACGGCGGGCCTCCTGGAGGTGCCCTGGTCCTTCGACATTGTGCATGTCAACGCCGAGTTCCCCGCCGCCAGGCAATGGTCCGATCACGATCCGGAGGTCGCGCGCTTCTGCCTGGACCGGGCTCTACCTTGGCCGACGGCGACACCAGCCCCGACCAAGACACCCACGCCGTCCCGGACGTCGCTCTACTTGCCGCTGATGATCCGCTGAGGTCATCCTTCACGGGACGGCTGCTGACCTCTTTTGCTCTTGATCTCCGCGATGATGTCATCCATCGTCATCCCTTCGAACAGCTTCTCGCGCTCTTGAGTTTAGTCGCTGTGGCCTACGGTGAACTGGTTTATGAAACGCACGGTGTTCACGATCCCTATCTCTCGATAGAGCACCTGAAGCGCTTCCTGCGTTATTTCTGCAAGCGGACGTGCAAGGCATATCCTCATGAATTGCAGTATATCACCACTGGGGTCCCACCTCTAGCAGAGCGTCGTTGCAGTCGCTTGCGCTGCCGCCCCAATGCGTCTATGCTCATGGCAGTCGTGTGGCCGCGCCATCCGCCGCACGACGGCAACCGACCAACTGTACACTGACCACTGTTTACTCTATGGGGGGACACATGAGAATCACCGACATCAAGGCTTACCCCGTCTGGGTGGGGTTCCGCAACCAGTTCATCGTCAAGGTGGAGACGGACGAGGGGATTTATGGCGTGGGCGAGGGGGGCCTCTCGGGGCGGGAGCTGGCCGTCAAGGGTGCGGTGCAGCACTACCGCGAGTGGCTCATCGGCAGGGACCCCATGAAGCGTGGCGCGCTGTGGCAAGAGATGTACCGCAGCCAGTACTTCGAGGGCGGGCGTGTGCTCACCGCCGCTATCTCGGCCATCGATATCGCGCTGCACGACATCGCCGGCAAGGCCCTGGGCGTGCCGGTGTACCAGCTCCTGGGCGGCAAGCATCGCGACCTGATCCCCTGCTTTGCCACCATGGGCGGTGGCAGCTACGAAGAGTGGCGCGACAACGCGCGCCTGCTCATTAGCCAGGGCTGGAACGTGATCCGCACTTGGATCGCCCAACCCAAGTACGAGGATCGCCTGCTCTACGAGCCGCGTGAGTCGATCGGCATGACCGCCGATTGGCTGACCCGCCTGCGCGCCGAGGTGGGGCTCGATCCGGTGCTGGGGATCGACTATCACCACCGCCTGAGCGTGGCCGAGGCCGCCTCCTTTTGCCAGCGCATGCCCAAGGGGACGCTCGACTTTTTGGAGGAGCCGATCCGCGACGAGTGCCCCGAAGCCTACGAGGCGCTGCGCAAGATGACCGATGTGCCCATGGCCATCGGCGAAGAATTTTCCAGCAAGTGGCAATTCCTGCCCTACGTGGAGCGCGGGATCACCAACTTCGCGCGCATCGACATCTCGAACGTGGGCGGGTTCACCGAGGCTATGAAGGTGGCGGGATGGTGCGAGGCGCACTATATCGACCTCATGCCCCATAACCCCCTGGGCGCGATCACCACGGCGGCCACCATCCACCTGGGCGCGGCGGTGGCCAATTTCTCCTGGCTGGAGGTGCGCTCTTCGCCCACGGAGAAATGGACGTTGGACTATGACATGTTCCCGGTGCAGCCGGTGAACGAGGGGCCCGTGTTCCGCGTGCCCGACACGCCGGGGCTGGGGGTGGAGTTCAACGAGGAGCTGGCCAAGAAGCAAGAGTTCCGCCACAACCGGCATTTTGGGCTGCATCGCCGCGATGGGAGCTACACGAACGCATAGGAAATCCAACCACAAAGACACAAAGGACACAACTGTTTCTGCTGCCTGGAGCTATGCCGCATAGGGCCATCATGCCCGCCAAATTTCCGCGCCCTGAGGGAGGAGAGAAAAAACGATAAAAACGGATAAGAATGGGAGAGGATCCCTTTTGACCAAGATTCCCATCGGTGTTCATCCTCTCTTCATCGGCGTTCATCGGTGGGAATATCCGGACTAGGAGGTGGGGGTGGATAGACTGATCCGCATTCTGGCCGAGATGCAGACCGATCCCGACCTGGCGGAGCAGATCGGCCCGAGCACCGACATCATCAACGAGCTAGGGCTCGATTCGCTGCAGATGATCAACCTGGCCTTGCGGGTGGAGGACGAATTCCAGATCACCCTCGATTTCGAGACCTTTGATCTGGATACCCTGCTTTCTGTGGAGTCGTTCTGGATGTTCATCGAGAGCATGACGGCTTGGCGCACCACGCTGCACGACGCGCCTGCCCCAAACGCGTGATACCGCCATGAAGACCGTGCACCTGGGGACCCTGGGCGCTGAGGGGTATTGGCGTGACCCGGGCCTGGCCCGTTTGCCCGCCCTGCCCGACCCCCCCGCTGAGCGAATCGTGGCGACCATGGATGAACTGCTATTTCCCCTCTGCCAGCCCGGCGACCTATTGCTGACCCGCCGCCCCATGGACCCCGCCCTGGCCGATTACTTGATGCGGATCGGGTTCCGGTTCGAGCACAACCGTGTTCCCCTGGACGACGGGACAGGCGATTCGAAGGCCTCCGTCTTTGGCCTGCTGCAGCAGACCGACTCTGGCGTGGTGCACCAGTTGTTAAGCGGCGTTAGGCGGGCCGCGCCGTATGCTGTCCTTCCCGATACGGAGGCATTTTGCCGCCGCTACGGCCTTCTCAGCGACTTGCCATCGCTGGCTGCCGTCAGCAAGGTCAATTCAAAGGTCTATTCCCATCAGCTGGCCGTAGCGTTGGGACTGAAGGACTATGGCTTCGTGGTGGAGAGCGCCGCGGAGTTGGTCGAAGAAGGGCGGCGCTATCTGGCCCAGGGCAGCGTGCTCGTGAAGGACCCCTACGGCGTATCGGGCAAGGGTAACCTGCTGGTGCAGTCAGAGGGGATGCTGCAGCGCATCGCGGCGCATCTGGCCGCCCAGGAGCAGGCGGGGAGGAGGGTCTATCTGCTGCTGGAGTCACTGCTGCCCAAGGCACTCGATTTCTCGTGCCAGATGCGAATCGACGCGGACGGGACGGCGCGCTTGCTTTCATTGCAGCAGATGCACAATCAGCAGCTATCCTACCAAGGCTCCTCCCGCCTGGGCGATGAGGAAGCCGTCCTGCTGGAGCGAGCGGGTTATCTCTGGCAGATAGAAGCGGTGGCGGCGCAGATGTACAGGGATGGCTATTGGGGTGACCTGTGTATCGATTCCATGATCCTGCAGGATGCGACGGTGGCGCCGGTGGTAGAGATCAATGCACGCCAATCCATGGGGCTGATCAACCATGCTCTGGAACAGTTCTTCCGTGCGGAGCGACTGCCCAGCCATCTCGGCTTCCTAGCGCTGGGATACGTGGGATCGCTCCGTTTTGCCGAGTTCCTGGATGGCATGGAGACGGCTGGGTTGCTCTACGGGGGGGGGCAACGCTGTGGCATCGTGCCGCTCTTGTCCAACGCGCTGACCATCAATATGAGCCGATCGCCGGATCAGCCTGGGTCGCCGGGCAAGGCGCGCAAGGGGCGTCTGTACTACGCTATCGTGGCCCCCCGCGAGGAGCGCCAGCCATGGCTGGATAGGCTGCGCTCCTTCTGCGTGGAATCAGGGTTTCTGGTGTATGCCTAGCCCAATTATCACCATCCTCTGCTCCGGCGTGGCCCTGGGCGTGTATGTCCCCGCGTTGCTGGTCGACCACCAACTGCGGGCACGTGGCGCCGCCACCGAGGTGGTGGTGCTGGAGGACTCGTTCACAGCGGAAAAGCAGGCCAGGATCCTGCAGAACAAGGCGGCCTTTCATCGCGATTTCGCCGTAGCCAAGATGGGCCAGCGCATGGCCCGCGACGTGCGCCCTAACCTCGACGACGCACGCGTGGAACAACTGTACGCGGCGTGGCTGGCGGACGAGAGGCGCCTGTTTATCGTCTTCTCCGGGTTCTGGATGCCCCTGCTGGATGCCTATCGCCGGCGCATCGCCCCGGCGCGCTTGTGGGCTCACCTGCTGCATATGGATGCTGCCGTATCGGCCTCCTGGGGCTGGGCGGCCCGGGAGGGTCTGGTGGATGCCTACGATGGCTATCAACAGGTGTGGCTGTTCAACCAGGCGGCCGGGCGGCTGTATTACCAGTTGGTCGAAGACCCGGAACCCGTAGTTCCCTACAACGAGCGACCGCACCGCTACCTGATCCATGGCGGCGGCTGGGGCATGGGCACCTACCAATCCAAAATTCCGCTTCTGGAGGCGGCCGGGCTGGGCCTGGATATCATTGTTTACGATGCACGAGAGGCGGCGGCGCCCAAGGCGGGGCAGCGCTATTTTATGGTCGACCCGGCCTGGTCGCCCTGGCACAAAGACGCCCTGGGCGAGCACGAGTTCCCGCCGATGGGCGAAATCGTGCCGGGACGACGCCCGCGTTTCCGCAGCCGGCCCACGTCGCATGCGCTCTTGCACCTGGCCCGCTGGGCGCGGGCGATCATCAGTAAGCCGGGCGGGGCCACGCTGCTCGATTCCTGGGCCGCGGCGACGCCGCTGGTGATGCTGGAGCCCTTTGGCGATTACGAGGCCCGGAATGCCGAGCTGTGGCGGGCGATGGGGTTCGGCATACCCTTCGAGGAGTGGCAGAAGACGTCCTTTTCCACGCGGGCGCTGGAGCCGCTGCACCGCAACCTACTGTGCTCGCAGGCGGAGGTACCGTATTATGTGGAGAGCTGGTATCCTAGATTTCGGGAGTGGCTAGTGGGTCTTGCATAACGCGCCAGAGATGGCCCTCACCCCCCAACCCCCTCTCCCACGGAAAACATGGGAGAGGGGGAGAAGAGGCGTACATAGTTCTTCCCGCGGTGGATGGGAGAAGACGGAAAGCCCTGGCGGGGTTTGCTCCCTTCCCCTCTCCTACGCGGTTCGTGGGAGAGGGGAAGGGCCGGGGATGGGGTGAGGGCCATCTGCCCGCGTGAGTCGATATCTCGGAGGTGCTCTCTTGCCTGATCTCGCAGCCGTAACTCGCGCGCCACGTTGGGTGGTGCTGCAACTGACCGAGCGCTGCAACCTGCGGTGCGCGATGTGCTACGAATGGGGTCAGTGCGGCTCCTATCATCATCGGGGGGTGGCGGAGCTGGATTATGGCGTAGTGGAGCGCGTGATCGGCGAGGTGGCGCCGTATCGGCCCTACTTTGGGCTCTTTGGCGGGGAGCCGCTGCTTTATCCTCGCGTCGGGGAGGTCCTGGCGCTACTGCAGCGTGCCGGGTGCAACGTGGATATCCCCACTAACGGGACGCTGCTGGATGAGCAGGCGGAGATGCTGGTGGAGACCGCTCCGCGCCGCCTGTGGGTATCGCTTGACGGCCCGGAGGAGATCAACGACCGGCAGCGCGGGAGGGGCGTCTATCGCCGGGTGCTGGCAGGGATCGAGAAGCTCCTGCAGGCGCGCCAGGGCCGGGGACGCGAGTTTCCCAAGGTGGGGATCACGCTGATCGTCACCCCGCTCAACAGCCAGCACATTGCGGCGTTCTTTGCCGGGCTGCTCGCTTCCTGTGCGCTCGATCACGTGAGCATCGAGTTCCAGAATTATGCCACCCCCGCGCAGTACCGAGAGTATACCGCACTGCTTCAGCGCGAGTTTGGCGTGGACGCGGCCCCCGTGGCGGCGGGGGTGGTGCAGGACCCCACCCATTTTACCGCGATGGATTGTGAGGAGCTGGCCCACCAGATCGGGGAGGTGAGGCGGCTCTGCGCCGAGCGGGGTGTCTATTTCATCGCCTATCCCAAGACGATCAGCGCCACCAATTACCGGGCCTACTGGGCCGCCAGCTGGCAGGAGATGGCCGATTGGACAGGCCGTTGCGCTTTCCCCTGGATCTATGCCGAGGTCAGCGCGCGGGGCCAGGTCACCTCCGGGACGCAGATGGCCTGCTGTCTCGCCACTTCCTCCTGCCACACCTTTTACGATCTGAGCATGGGCAACGTCTACCAGCGTGGGTTGTTGGAGATCTGGCGCGGCGCCGCCTATGAGCGTTATCGCGCCTACCTGCGGCAGGAGCTGTTTCCCATCTGCACCGCCTGTTCGCGCTACTATAGCGACCCCAGCAAAAAATGAGGGCCAGGGATGTGAAGCAACCCAAGACGGATGTGCGATTCGATCCCCGAACCTTTTCCCGCCTCAAGCGGACGATGAAACAGATGTCCGAGGGGCGGCAGCGGGTGCGCGTTGACCCAGGCTATGCTTCCTCATTGCCCCTGGAGATCGGTCTGCAACTCACCAACCGCTGCAACTTGCGTTGCCGGCACTGCTTCCAGTTGAACGACACGGGCTGGCATCGACAACTGGCGCCCACCGAGCGCAACCAGGACCTGGATCTGGACCTCATCACCAGAATCCTGCAACAGAGCGCCGACGCCAGGCCGAACCTCTACCTGTGGGGCGGCGAACCGCTATGCTATGGAGCGTGGGAGCCCCTGGCCCGGCTGCTAGAGAAACACCCCTTGTGGACGGTGCTGTGCACCAATGGCATCGACCTGGACCGGCGGATGGAGAGCATCCTGCGCATCTCCTCTCAACTGGCCGTGCTGGTGAGCCTCGACGGCCCGGAAGAGGAGAACGACGCCTTGCGCGGCGGGGGGAGCACCCGGCGCACGCTCAGTAATGTGGACGATCTGCTGCGCCTGAAGCAGCAAGGGCGCTATCGTGGCGAGGTCTCGGTGCACTGTGTGATCCACGACCAGCTCATCCCTCGGCTCTATGATTTCGTAGCCTACTGGGAAGATAGAGGGATCAACACGGTCTATCTATGCTTTCCCTGGTACATCTCGCCGACGGTGGCCGCACGGATGGACGGCTATTTTGCGGAGCATTTCGCCTGGCTGCGCCTTCTCGATCCGCAGATTCCGAGGAGTTGGTACTCTTTCCAGTATCATCTCCAACCGGAGTCGATCCCGGCGCTCGAGGAACAGATCAGGCGCATCAACGAGCGGCTGTGGCGCATACGTGTCCGCCTGCAACCGGCCCTGGAGCCGGACCAGAGCGCCCCCTTTGTTTTGGGCCAGGAGGCCCCGGCGCAGCAGCGCACCCTCTGCCTGGCCGTGTCGCAGCGCATGAACGTGCTGCCCGACGGCACGGTCACCGCCTGCAAGCTTTTCCCCGAGTTTGTGATCGGCGACCTGCACCAGGAGGACGTGG
>CAYQDH010000155.1:0-1771 GCA_964416075.1 uncultured Anaerolineales bacterium
CAGCAACAGTCGGGTGATGAGGTGGCGCAGCGCATCCGAGATCAAGGGGGCGCTTGCGAGGCCCTGGAGACGGACCTCAGTGAGGCAGGGAATATACCCACGCTTTTCGAGCAGTGCGAAGCGCGCCTGGGCTCCGTGGACATCCTGGTGAGCAACCACACGCATTGCGTGCTAGAGACGTTCGACCCAGGCTTGGTCACCCCTGGGCCCGAGGGGGTGCGCATGATCAGCGCAAGCGAGATCGACCGGCACATGGCGGTGAACGCGCGCGGCTGTGCCCTGCTGATGGCCGAATACGTGCGACGGTACCTGGCGCGTGGGGCCCAGTGGGGGCGCATCATCAACGTGAGCACCGACGCGGCGCACGCCCACACGGCCAACGTCAGCTATGCCGCGAGCAAGCACGCCATCGAGTCCTACAGCCGTTCAGCGGCTTGTGAGCTGGGCAAGTACGGCATCACGGTGAACGTGGTGGCGCCCGGACCCATCCAGACGGGCTATATCCTGCCCGAGGCTGAGGCGCGCATCAGCCTGGAGACCCCTTTGGGGCGCGTTGGCCGGCCCGAGGACGTAGCCGAGGTGATCGTCCTGTTGGCCTCGGAGCAGGCCCATTGGTTGACGGGGCAACTGCTCTACGTGGGGGGCGGATTCCGGATACCTCAGTAGTGCGGAACGGTCCACGGCTGTGGAGGTCGCGCCGTCCCATGGTGAGCGGCATATGGACGTGCCCGCCTCTCTAGATCCAGGCGCCTGGCATCTGTTTGTCACTCTGGTCAATGCCAGCTCGGAACAACAGGTGAGGACCAGATTCGACATTCGATGGGTGAGATTGAGATATGATGTCTGAACTCAAGAGGGATGCGGTTATGCTTACTCGAGGGGTAGTGTTGATACCTGAGGACCTGACATGGGAGGTTTGGCCCGCGCGGGCCAAAGAGGCAGGGCTCACTGTGATAGCCCTGCATCCCACGCCGGCCCTCGTGAGCGAGTTCGTGCGCCGCGATAGGGGACAGGCCTTTCTCGCCGATTGCAGGGCGCTCGGTTTGGACGTTGAGTACGAGCTACACGCCATGAGCGATCTCTTGCCTCGCGAGCTCTACGGTCGGTATCCCGAGCTGTTCCGCGTGGATGAGCAAGGGCAGCGACGGAGCAATTGGAACCTCTGCGTACATTCGTCCGCCGCCCTGGATCTGGTAGCTGAGAATGCGTTGCGTCTGGCCGAGATCCTGCGTCCCACCACGGGACGCTATCACCTGTGGGGAGACGATGGCCGCCCCTGGTGTCGCTGCCCGCGTTGCCGAGAGTTGAGCGACAGCGAGCAAGCGCTGATACTGGAGAACCACCTACTGAGGACGCTGCGGACGGCTGATGCAGGATGCCAGGTAGCCCATCTGGCGTACCTGAACACTCTGGATGTGCCCCAACAGGTGCGACCGATGCCCGGCGTCTTTTGTGAATTCGCTCCTATTGCGCGGCGCTACGATGTGCCATTCGGGAAGCGCGAGGCGCAACTTCGCCCGGGCGATCCCACGCATGGCGCGCAGCTGGATGCTCTGGATGCCAACTTGGCTTGGTTTGGAAGTGAAGACGCGGAGGTATTAGAGTACTGGCTGGATGTGTCGCGTTACTCCGGGTGGAAGCGCCCAGCGGAGCAAATCCCTTGGCGCCCTGAAGTGCTCGCCGAAGACCTAGATACATACCGAATGCGGGGCATCGGCTACGTTACGAGCTTTGCGGTGTGGATCGACGCCACCTATGTAGCCAGCTACGG
>CAYQDH010000155.1:1781-10518 GCA_964416075.1 uncultured Anaerolineales bacterium
ATTGACTCGGGGCGCGATCAACGAGGGCCCGAGTTCATCGGGAGGCAAGTCGGCCACAGATCTCAAGGCAGGAAGAAGGGGATTCCCGGCTGGGAATGGTTACGCAGGATGACCGGTTGGCGGACCATATCGATCGCTGTGTATGCGCCGTCCGTGGCCTGCACCCGCACCAGCACCCGGCTCTGGTTGGGCAGCGCAGAGGTATCCCAGGTATGACTCCCTTGGGCGGGCAAACCCTCGGCGAGCGTTTGCCACGTCTTGCCCGCATTCACAGAGATCTGCACGGCCACCTTTAGTGGGCGGTTGCCCGCGCGGGTCGCCAGCCAGGAAATGCGCCGTACCCCCGCCCACTGCTCGCCTCCCACGGGAGAGAGGAGGGCCACGATGGGCGCTCGATGGTTGTAGATGGCCAAGGGCCCATCACTGACATCCTCCACCGTGGACTGTCCGTCGCTTGCTGTGGCGCGAAGCCAGACCTCGTCTGCGTTGGGCGCTGAGGTCGTATCCCAAATATAACTGCCCGTGTTGCTGGACGGAAAGGCCATGGGGGTCCATGTGGCTCCGCGATCCACGCTGTAAGATATGCTGACGGTCAAGGGATCCCCATCGGGGTCTGTGGCGCGCCAGCGCACCTCTCGCGTTCCCCACCAGGTTTCGCCTCCACGAGGCGACAGCAAGGAGACAACGGGCGCGTCACGACCAAGATTATCCAGGGTCAAGGGTTCACTCGTGACCGTTGAGGTCATCTGCTCGGTCCGTAACGTCAAACGGACGAAATAGACGCCGTTGGGCAACGTTCGAGTGTTCCAGAGGTAAGAAGAAGTTTGTCCCAGGCTCGAGGTCAGCGGAGTCCAGCTCTGCCCTCCATCTCGGCTGACCTCTATGTCGACCATCCCCCCCTGAGACGCTAACCCGCTGGCCTGCCAGCGTATCTCCTGCTCACCGGACCAACGTTCGCCCCCACGCGGATTGAGCAATGCCAAGGTGGCCTCCGCAGGTGATTGGGCGGGAGATGGCGAGGCAAATGACTCTACCTGATAGCGACCGTCATCTGCTCGTAACCTCAAGCGGTAAGGGGCCAAGGGCGCCAGATCCTCTTCGAGCATATACTGTCCTGCATTGAAGAGATTGCTGGCTACCTCACGCCAGGACAAGCCCCCATCGTCACTCAGGGACAGCCCAATCGTCAGGGCATCCCCGTCGACGTCCTCCGCGACCCAGGTCACACGGATGCGCCGCCCTGTCGAGCCAGACTGTTGGAGCCCGGATAACAAGACGCTGGGAGGATAGCCTGGGCCGTTGACTATATGAATGGGCGCCGCTGAAGTGACCTGGGCCGTGGCCTGGCCATCGGTCGCAGCGATACGCAGCCAATAGTCTTTGCCCGATGGCACGGTGTAGGTATCCCATAGGGCATGACCCACCCGCGCATCCAGGCTGACCAGCGATATCCAATGCTGCCCTTCATCCATGCTGATGGATAGGGTCGCCGTAATGGGATCACTGTCGGCATCCCACGCCTGCCAGCGGATCCCCCGCCAGCCGGACCAGAGCTCCCCTCCCTGAGGTGCGAGTAGGGCGATGCCCGGGGGATGGTTGCTGCCATTATTTACATGCAGGGGCTGTGGGAGCGAGCTTTCGGCCTGAATTTCTCCATAGCGGATTACCAGCTTGAGCTCATATGGGCCGTCGGCCAGGGAGCGCGTATTCCACACGTAAAACCCATCATCGGCCACATTCTCGGCAACGGTGATCCAATCTCGCGTGGTGTTTGCTGCTGAGGATGAACGACGTACGAGGAGCGTTGCCCGCGCCTGGCCAAGACCATCGTTCGATCTGGACCAGCGCACCAGTTGGAGCCCATTGACCTCCGTTCCTGCTGGGGGATACACCAACCTGACTGTGGGTGGGATTTGTGGCCCGATGGCAAAAGTGCCATCACTCCTGTCTTCGGCCGCAAAGAAGCGGTCGCGCACCACCACACGAACACGATACTGAGTACCCAAGGGAAGAAACGATACCTGCCACTGGTAATAGCCCGTATTGGGTACATCCTCAGCGAGAGGAATCCACGTTTGGCCCGTGTTGTCGCTGTAGTACAGGTCGACGCGCAGCTCATCGTTGTCTTGATCGGTAGCTCGCCAGAGGATGATGGCTTCCTTTTCCAGGCGCGTTCCGTCATGTGGCCACATGAGGAGCACTTCGGGCGGCCTATTCGCCACCAGGCGCACCCCCGTCGCGCTATCGGTCATGGCTATCGAACGCTTATCCAGGGCTGTAACCCGCACCTCATAGTCATCAGCGGGCTCCAGTCCCTGGGTATCCCAGGCGAAAGAACCGCCATTGGGTATCCCTCGCGCCAGGTTAACCCACTCGCCATCGCCACGTCGATAGGCGATGTCAATCCTCAGATCGTCATTGTCTGGATCCAGGGCCTTCCAGGCGATAGGCACCGTACCGTGGTAGGGCCTGCCTGCGAGGGGACCCAAGAGCCTGATCTGTGGCGACTCATTGTCATTGTTCACCGCAAAGGGGGGGCTAACGGTTTGACCAATCAGCAGGCCATCGCTGGCCAACAAGCGCAACCGCCCCTGGGTGCTATCCGGATAGGCTTCGGTTGTCCAGGTAAAGGTATTGGTCGCCGTAATCTCTTTCGCGAGAGTGAGCCAATGGGCACCAGCGTCCGGGCTGTATTCGATCGTTACCGACACAGGCCTGGCCATGGGGCTGCTGGCCTGCCAGGAGACCTCCCGGGAGCCCACCCATGCGGGCTGAGATCGGAAATCCCGGAGGGCGATAGCCGGGGTGGCATTGTGAATGGTCACAGAAGAGGTAGCCCGGGACTCGGCTCCACGCTCATCCACCAGGATGGCCAGCAGCTCATAGTCGCCATCCAGGACAGTGTTGGTATACCAGAGGGCGGTGAGTTCTTGCTTCGGCGTCGCGCCAGCCATCACCTGGGCGATAGGAATGAGCGCCTCTCCCGGCAAGCGGTAATAGAAACGAGCTTGCTGGAGGGGTAAGGCGCTGGGGCTGCTATCCACGAGCAGGGACACAGTGCCGCTCACCACCTGGCCTGGAGCCGGATACCGAAGGAGATAGAACGACGATCCATTCTGCAGCCGAAGGTTG
Organism: uncultured Anaerolineales bacterium; assembly: GCA_964416075.1. Classification (GTDB taxonomy): domain Bacteria; phylum Chloroflexota; class Anaerolineae; order UBA1429; family UBA1429; genus CAYQDH01. The sequence goes on from CAYQDH010000155.1 coordinate 4,914, forward strand.
GAATGTCTCAACGCGGATCGGTGGCCATCCGTGTGCTGAGCCACAACGATAATGGCATAGTTGCCATCGGGCCAATCCCGCGTATCCCATTCGTACGTCAGTCGATCCGCAGCATCGGCCATAAGGCCCAGGTAGGTCAACGCGCCATCGCTGGCTTCGAGATACAGTTCCGCGCGAGAGAGATGCTCCAGGCCATGCGTGACAAACAGGCTGACCGGCTGTACGCCCCAGAGGCGGCTACCCTCCGAGGGCAAGAGGGTAGCCAGGTAAGGCCTTGGGCGACCCAGGATAGACACAGTACCAGAGGAGCGCGCTACGGCGCTCAGGCCTTGGTCGTCCAGGGCAATGGCCTGTACCCGCCAACCATCTCCATCCAGCTCGGGACGCACCGGCGCGAGGAGGCCCCATCCATCGGCACCATCGGTGTCGCTACCAAGCCAAAGCAATTCGGAGCCACTCACCGTGCGACCGGTCCCGTGACCAGGGGGCTGGAGCAATATATCCGGCCGTTCCAGGTAAAAATCGATGTGCCGCACCGTCCCGTCATCGTCGCTGGCCTGCGCCGTGATACTCAGTTGATCATCGATGATGGTCCCCGCCGCTGGCACGGTGATCTCGAGGCGGGGTGCGGTAGGGTCATGGATGGTAACAAGATGCGGGCTGCGCTCGCAGACTCTGTTCCCCTCCTCGTCGATGACCACTGCCACCGGAAGATACAGACCATGGGGGATACGCTGGCTGTCGAAGGCGAACCGCTGCCAGTCCCCGGCAGGCCATGATTCACGAGTGGAGGGGTCATAAGAGCCCAGGTAATGCGAATTGGGGGGCAGACAGGGCACTTCCCGAACGGTGTCCGTCAGGACGCAGGTAGCGGGCGCCAGATACAGGTCCAGCCTGCGCGATTGGCCTGGCTGGGCTGCCAGAAGCGCTGAGAGGGTGGTCTCGTCGTAGGCCCCCACATTATCTGGCGGTTGGAACCAGATACCCGCCAAGTCAGGCCGTTGCACGGTGAACCAGCCTCCCCAGGCTCGGGTGATGGCGCCATCGGTCCCGATGGCCAGGGCCAACACGCGGAAGCGAAGCCAGGGTTCAAGCTCTGTAACATTGAGAGGTGCGCTCCAACCATCTTGCCCATCAAGATCGATGCCCAGGCTTCGCAGGGCAACCGCACCGGTCTCTATGTCCGTGCGCACCTGAAGGTAAAATTCGATACGCCGGATCTCGTCAGCCGGGCCGTTGAGTACAGCTTTGGCCTGGCCATCGCTGACCAATACATCGCCGTCCTGCGGATAAACGACGGCAACCTGCAGCATAGAAGGCAGTGGCCGCAGATAAGCCAAATCGGTCTCTCCCTCGTCGTCCGCGTTCTGCATCACCCAGGTCAGATGGAGACGCCCGTAGCGATCGATAACCATCACAGGATCTCTGGGATTGGCGGACGCCGGGATGCGCTGGAGCGAGGAACGCCAATCCGCAGAATGAGCGCGCACCAGTCCTTCTCCAGTGGTCCAGGCCAGGTGAACCCCTTCATCAGCGCCCACAGCCAAGGCCACGTGTTGCGTTGTCTCGAAACCCGGACTCACCAGGGCCACATGCGCCCAGTCTGTACTGTTGGCGTACTGCAGCCCGTCGCCATCGATCCAGAACAGGTGCGCTCGCCCGGTGGGTCCCAAGATCAGGCTCGGAGCCTGGCCGGTGGAGGCCACACGAACGGGCTGCGTCCCGCTGATCACGGGCGCGTAGTAGATGCCCAGCGGCTCGTTGGCACTATCGAGTAGCGTCCACGCGAGATGGGCAGTATCGGCCGAGTCGATAGCCAGGGTGAGGCCGGTAACGATCGTCGTGGGGCTGATGGATAGGGTAATGGTCAGCGGGCTGGCGTTGTTCGTCGCGTGGATAGCCCCATTCTCCACCCATGCGGCATGCACGAGTCCGCGCTTGCCGGCAGCCCAGCGCGCGCCTAGAGGCACGTCCCAGCTCGTGGAGTCACGAGGCTCGTCCATGGGCCAGGTCTGTTGCAAGATCTTGAGGGTGCCTGTCGCTGGCTGAGACCAGGACAATGTAATGCCCGACTCGGCGCTCAAAGCCAGGCTCGTCTGAGCCACGCGGGCAGGATCGAGCGGAGCCACAATCGTAGGCGCCCAATCGGGCGAGGAGGCCAGCAGCAACTCCGCCTGGCTGGCGTCGGGCACCACGTGCTTCCAGGCGACCCAAGCCTGTCCCTCGGGACTGGTGGCCATGACTGGCCCGAGATCTGCGCCAGGCCGCGGGGCAAGAGGTGACGGCGTCGCGGCCTGAAAGGTAGCGTCATCGGCGATGACTGCCGCAGGGATCAGGAGCGCGACGAGAATGGATGCTGTAATCCAGAGCAGCTTGGACATTCCCATTGTCCTCAGGCGCCATTGTAGACGATAAACGAGGTTGGGCAAGTCGAGCCTCGACCACCCAACCCAAACCACAGGCCCCAGCCTGAGAGATCAACGTTTCTTGGGGATAATCAGCTTTTGCCCAACACGGATGGCGTTAGCGTCCTCGATCTGATTGACCTCGATTAGGGCCTCGATGGTGATGCCGAACTCCTCCGCGATGGCTTTGAGTGTGTCGCCTTTGTCCACATAGTAGATGGCCGATGTAGGTATGGGCGTGGGCGTAGGAATGGGGATCAGCGTGGCGGTGGGCACCGCCGTGGGCGGATTACGCACGATCTCCTCGGCGCGCTTGCTGACGGCTTGGTGCAAGCCGTAATTGGGCCCGGCCTGCACGGCGCTAGTCAGATAGGCCTGCCGGGCAGCCTCGATTTTGGCCTCGAGCTCATAGGCCATTCCTAACAAGGCGTAGGGAACACATCCTTCTGGCTCAAGGGCCAGGGCCTGCTGGTACGATGATACCGCACGCGATATACTGCGGTCTCGGGCGGCCAGGATGCCCAATCCGCAATAGGGCGCAGGGGCATAGGGGTCGAGGCCTCGCGCCTGGTTAAAGGCATCCAGCGCATCCTGCCAGCGCGCCTCAATGAGGGCGGCAATGCCAAGCCCGAGCCAGGCATCCGCATCGGTGCCCAATTGGTTGGCTCGCTCGAACTCTTGCACTGCCAGGTCAGGTCGATCGGCGTATAGCAGAGAAAGGCCCATACACTCGTGCAGTGAGCGAAGCGTGGTGGTGGGCACATTACCGGCCTGAAGGAGATGTTGGAATTGTGCACCGGCCACCAGCGGCTGCTCAAGGGCCAGCGAGGCATAGCCCACCGCGATAGGAGCCACGATGGGGGTGTCCTCGGAGAAGGAGACCGCATCCACTGCCGGTCGCGTCGTCTGGATGGTGAGGGTCCTTTGCGTAGCCATCAATAGCATGAGGCTCACGGGATCCAGCTCAAGGTCCATCTCCTTGGCCCCCAAGACCGTCACGTGACGCCGCTCGGTGCTTCTATCGTCGCCATGGATCGACTTCCAGATGACGATGTTAGCGTGCAGGCGCTCGCCCACGTTACGGGCCTGTTCCTCTGAGGAGATGGGGTATGTTTGGCGCACAGCGATCATGCCACCCAGGCCTGTATAGCGCACCTGAGCGCGGACCTGCTCCTCCAAATCACGAGCTTCGGCAGTTTCCACAGCGCTTGAATCGGCCGGCGCCACAATGATGCCGATCTTGGTGCTTTCCATGGGGGCCATGGTGGCATCCTGCAATCGGCGACGCATATCACCCGACCAAAGGCTGCCCCCGTAGGCGATAAAGCCAAGGTTCGCCAGCAGGGCGATCCCGGCGAGGATCCGTATGGCATCCTTTTTGCGACCAAAGAGCAGGTAGGTTGCTGCGCCGGCGCTCAGAGCGAGCAGCAGGTAGGTGATGATAATGCGAGCATAGTCGGCATAGAAAAAGGCCATGCCACGCACAAGAAAGCCGACGATCAGAAATAGCGGCGCCAGCAAGGCGATGAGCAATAGAGCTGAATCCAGTAGGCGATTACGGGCGTACAACCTTGTCTCCCATGCGACATATAATGGCCAACAGATGCCTATCACACGACGCGCATGTTCCTAGTATACATGCGATGTGCTTTACTTGTCCAGTCAAGACAGCTCGTTACGAGAGAGTTCGAGGATAGTTGCACTCAGGTTGACAGAATCCCAGTTAGAGATAGGATGTTCATAGGTCTCAGAAGAGGAGGGCCTACACCTTCTCGCCTGTGGAGTGTGGAGGGGCGGATTGGAAAATGAACGACTCTGAGTCTCAAAAACGTGCGCAAGCCACGAACTACTGGCAGGGCGAGCGGGTTTGCTTGCGGGCGGTGGAGGCCTCCGATGCGGAGGCCTTTCACCGCTGGGACCTGGACAGTGAGCGGGGGCGCCACCTCGACTTCCTTTGGCCGCCCACCTCGCTAGCCAGCACTCAAGCATGGGTCCAAGAGGCGTCCCAGAAAAAGCTCGATGGGGGTACCTACATGTGGGTCATCACCGATCGTGCCGGGATCGCTGTGGGCTCGATCGACACACACCACTGCGACGCGCGCTCGGGCGCTTTTAGCTACGCCATAGCGATTGCGGCCGAGGAGCGAGGCAAGGGCTATGCCAGCGAAGCGATCCGCATGGTGTTGAGGTATTTTTTCCACGAGCTGCGCTATCAAAAGTGCACCATATCGGTGCACAGCGACAACATACCATCTATTCGGCTGCACGAGGCGCTGGGATTCCAGAGAGAGGGCACTCTGCGGCGCATGATCTATACGCATGGTCGGTATTGCGACGAGATTTGGTTCGGCATGACACGCGAGGAATTCGATGAGCGGGAGCAGCGGTTGGCACGATAGCCTTGCTTCCCGCCAGCGGTCGCTCCTGGTAGTGGCCTACGCCACGCCTTGGGTCGTGCTTTCGGATGGGCGTTAGTCTATGGCTCAGGCCCCGGCGGCGCTGCCCAAGGCCTGGGCGATGGCTTGATCGAGAAGCTCTCCGAACCGCTCGAACGACGTCTGTTGGTAGCCCAGCCACGCCTGCGAGGCAGAGGTATCGTACCAGTCAAAAGTGCCTGGCTGCTCGAGGTAGCGCGCATCCTCGGGCGCCAGGCCCAATGCTTCGTTCCAGCACGCCACGTACTGGGCTCCGCTCATCTGCCAGGTAGGTCCCCCGCCTAGGTTCAGGATGGCATTCGCCGGGCCCGCTTCCAGGCACGCCCGCACGGCATCCACCACATCCCCACGGCAGATGAACTCGATGCGCTGCCCCTCCTGAAAGGGCCACACGGCGGGCGGAGCGAGAAAGGCCGGCACGGCGATCCCCGAGATGCGCAAGATGGTGTACGGACGCCCCGATTCGTGCACCAACGCCTCGGCGGCGGCCTTGCTCTCGCCATAGAGGTCCACCGGCCGGGGAGGGCGCGTGGCCCGCACGGGTGGCTCTTCGGCGGAGGTGTCGCCATACACGCACACCGAGGAACTGAGAACGATGTGCTCCACCGGCAGTGCGTTGGAATCATACCCGCGGAATGTGGAAGTATATGAGAAACTCTGCCGCTCGGCAACGGCTTTCAGCTCGGCGGTTTCAGCGCTTCCGCCAGGGTTGGTGAAAGTTATCGATGCCTTCGTCCCTTCCGGTGCGCGGAGGAGGTAGCGCGC
>CAYQDH010000156.1:0-10488 GCA_964416075.1 uncultured Anaerolineales bacterium
AAAAAGCGAGAAGCAGTGGCCATCGCAGGGTCTGCCCGAACATCACAGCCAACATAGCCCCCAGCATGACAAACTCACCTTGGGCCAGGTTGATCACTCCAGTGACGTTGTAGATAGTGATGATGCCCAGGCCGATGAGTACATAGATACAGCCAGTACTGAGGCCAGAGACCAGGAACTGCAGATAGTCGCTGAGTGCATAGTTGGGCATAGGTCAGAACTACCACTTTTCCGGAGGTAAGTATTCCCAGTCACCCTTGGTGATCCGGGCCATCACTACATCGTCGGGACTCAACACGCCGGCTGTGCCCGCAAAACCGCTAACCTTCTCGATCTCCTCGCGCAGGCGAGCACGCTGCTCCTGAACCGAAAGCCCTTCCGGAAGTTTCTCCAAGGCTCGGAGAGTCACCTGGGTGGCGTCCCATGCGTGTCCGGCGAAGGTACTGGCCGCCTGACCTGCACTGGCTTCATAGTCGCGCACAAAGTCCTGTAGCACCTTTTTCTGCGGATCGCTATCCGTGAGCGCCGAGACCGCCACCAACTTGCCCATGGGGAAGAGGACTCCCTCCGCATTGGCCTCCCCTGCCAGGCTGATGAACGATTTCATGCCGATGCCGTGGTTATGAATCAACGGAATAGAGAGGCCCATCTCGCGGAACTGCTTGGTCAACACAGCTGCTGCAGGTGGGATGGCCGTGACGAGTAGAGCTTGCGCATTGCTGGCCTTGAGCTTGGTCAACTGAGCCGTCATATCGGTATCTGCCGCGCCGAAAGTGTCCTCCAGGACAATCTCCAGGCCCTCGGCTTTCGCTACCTCGCGGATAGCCTTGGCCCCATCCTCGCCATAGGCGTCATTGACATAAAAATTTGCGATCTTGGTCAGGCCTTTGGTTTTGGCGTACTTGACTTGCGTGGGCGCGGTATGCCTGTTGTTCTGTGCCGACTTGAAGATCCACTTGCGCTCGGCGACAGGCTCCACGATCGCGCTGCTGGAGGCCAAGGAGAACATCACCACCTGGGCCTCCTGGGCCACTGGCACCATAGCCATGCTTACGCCGCTTGTGCTGTCACCCAACAAGGCCACGACCTGCTCGTCGTCTATCAGTTTCTTGACGAGGGGGATCGTGACATCGCCGCTGCCCTGGCTGTCGTTAATCAGGATTTGCACAGGATGCATCACCCCATCCGGCCCCTTGATGCCCCCCTGTGCGTCGAGTTGCTTCTGGATCATGACCGCCACGTCACGCTCCGGCTCGCCAAGAAACGAGGCCTTGCCGGTGATCGAGGCGATAAAGCCAATCTTGTACGTGGCCCCCACCTGCGCCTTGGTTTCGGGTGTGTTTCCCCCGGATGGTGCACCCTGTGCTGGAGCGTTCGTAGGGGGTGGAGGCGTGGCCTTGGGACTACAACCCGTGGTCACCAGAACCATGGCTAATAGGACCGCGGTCAGAGCAATGCATAGGCTGCTTCGGACTCGAACTCTCATCTTGTCTTTCCTTTCACAGACTGGTCACCTTGCCGAACCACCTCGCCGTTGCGTCCACACAGCGACTCTCCCTCTGCAGCCGCTGCAGCAACATGATTGGCGATGCCGCAAGATGTGAGCGGGTTCCTGCCTGCTCGTGAAAGAGATACTGTCTGGAACCCACGATCCCAACTTGCTACCTGGTGCTACCGTCCACAAGATGGCCTCCCACGAGGACATCTTGCAAGCAGCCTCGGCTCGCTTTGAGCCGCGTAACACCCGGACCGTGAGACCAAAGCCAAATCGATGTGGTCGCTAACTCACCATTTCTCAGCCGGGAGGTAGCCCCACTTGCCATCGTTGATCCGGACTAAAACCACATCATCTTTACTGAGCCCAACATGGTCTTCGGGCGAGAAGTTGAACACGCCATCGACGCCCACAAAGCCTTTGAGTTGCTCAATTCCGTCTCTCAAGCGAGAACGCTGCTCGTCCACAGACAACCCATCGGGGAGTGTCTTCAGCACTTCTAGCGTAATCATGATGGCATCCCAGGCATGAGCACCAAAGTGGCTTGGCAGCTTGCCCGCCGACTCTTCAAAGTCACCGAGGAACTGCTCGATGACTTTCTTCTGTGGGTCACTATCAGGTAGCGACTCCACAGCCACCAACTTGCCCATGGGAAAGATAACGCCTTCAGCGTTGGGTGCACCTGCCACATCCACAAATGCAGGGGTGCCAATGCCAGAGTTGTGCAGCAGGGGCAGAGTCAAGCCCATCTCCCGGTACTGCTTAGTGAAGACGGCTGCCGCGGGAGGAATGGCCGTGACAAGCACGGCCTGGGCCTCGGTGGCCTTGATCTTGGTTATCTGGGCCGTCACGTCTGTGTCTTCGGCTCCGAAGGTCTCCTCGAGGACGATCTCGAGGCCGCCCGCCTGGGCTGCCTCACGGATGGCTGCTGCGCCATCTTCGCCATACGCGTTATTGACATAAAGATTGGCGATTTTGGTCAATCCCTTGGCCTTGGCATACTCGACTTGCCATGGCGAGGTGTGCTCATTGGACTGGGCCACTTTGAAGATCCACTTTCGCTCCGCTACGGGCTTGACGATGCCACTCGACGAAGCCATGGAGATCATGGTGACCCCAGCTTCCTGCACGATGGGTATCAAGGCCATCGATTCGGGGCTCGTTGCGGGTCCCAGGATAGCCACCACCCCTTCATCGTCAATCAGCTTCTTGGTGATGGGCACAGCCACATCGCTACTGCCTTGGGTGTCCTGGATGAGGATTTGCACCGGGTGCACGACGCCATCTGGCCCCGTGATGCCACCTTGGGCATCCAGCTGTTTCTGGATCATGATGGCAACATCCCTTTCTGGCTCACCCAGAAAGGAAGCGGCGCCAGTGGCAGAGGTGACAAATCCGATCTTGTAAGGGGTGCCCTGGGCTTGTTTTTCCTGAGCAGGGACTGCGGTCGGCGTGGCTGTGGGGGAGGTGCTGCAGCCTGCGGTGAGGGCGGTGCTGCAGATGAGTACAAACGCGACCAGGACGAACAACAGGCTACTGACGTTGAGACGCTTCATATTTCCTTCCTCGTTGGTCCTTTGGTAGCTTGGCAATGCCTGTCACCCAAACGACCAACGCTACCTCCAGCATGATCGCCTGACAGACCTTGAAGCGGGCCAAGGAACAATGATGGGCTTTCGCGGTCGGCCCTGGTAGCCCGGTGCTGCTATCCCGAGGATCAACTCCCACGAGCTGAGCCTCCAGCAGCCTGTGCAGCACCCCTCGACCGCACGAAGCGACGAACCTACCGAGCATTTTAGCATGGTCGCCTCAATGTGTCAATTCCCCGTTCCTCGGTTATTTTACCCGTTTACTCCTTTCAAGTATGATGTGTCGCACAGTCTAGCCTGAGTATGACACTGTCTGTTAGATGATGCGGCGGCAGACGCTGCGTACCAAAAGAGGGGAGGAAACGCTATTGGATGAGCCGCCCGACAAGGGGGCGTGGAGCGGCGCGCGGCTACCCCTTAGCGCCAGGGATACTCTGCTGTGGGAGCGCTCGACGCAGCAGATTCGTGCGCAGCGCTGCGGCAGTTTGCTGGTGCGCCTCGTGGATCAGGAGAACCAGCCACTGCGAGGTATTCCTCTCCACTATGTCCAACGGAGCCATACTTTTGACCTGGGAGTGCACTATCCGTACTGCGCGCCTGCATACGACCTGCTCCAGAAGGCAGGTGTCAACGCAGCAACACTATGGCTCGGGTGGCAAGACGTGCAACCTTCTTTGGGACGGTGGAATTGGGATGGCATGGATCGAGTATGGAATCCCGCTGGCCTGGCTCGGCGGGGCCTACGACTGCACGCCCACGCCATGCTGTGGCTCAAGCCCGGTTGGCGCGTGGTGCCTTCCTATATGGTGCAGTCGTCCGCGGCCAACCGACCGCAGCTTGTCTATGAGCATGTGCAGGCCATCGTGCGTCGCTGGGGCTCTTATATCGGCAGCTACGAGCTGGTGAGCGAGCCTTTCTGGAAGGATGCGGACCTTTTGGGCCTGACGATGCCGGAAATGGTGCGCCTGGTTCATGCTGCAGCCCTTGCCGTGCGTGACATGGCCTCCTCCGCCAAGCTGGAGGTCAATTTCGCCGAAGTGTCGCGCATCCCCAGTTACCGGGTGCGGCCTATGGAGTTCCTGGGAGCGCTGGACAAGGCGGGGGTGCCCTATCATCGCATCGGGCTGCAGGCTCTGGAGAACGGGTACTCGGTAGGTCGCAAACCGATCTTTTACCGCTCCAAGACCTTTGTGGGTATGCTGCAGATCCTGCATCAGTATGCTCAGGCAGGCAAGCCTCTGCACATCTCTGCTGTTGCAGCGCCGTCGTTACCACCCAGCGCCCGGCCCCCCTCCGATTTCAGGCTTCCCTATGGCGAATGGGACGAGCTTGTGCAGGCGCGCTATCTGGATGCGGCCTACACCTATTTTTATGCGGAGCCTGCTGTGGAGGCGATTACGTGGTACTGCCCAGTGGATGGTCGACTGGCCTGGATTCGGGGCGGCGGGCTGTTACGCGAGGACCTATCACCCAAGCCCGCCTATAGGGCATTGCAGGCCTGGATTGGGCGGCACACCACAGTGGGTCGAGCGGTGACTGATGGAGATGGTAAAGCGGTGATCAGCGGTCATGCCGGCGAGTACGAGGTTGCTCTGTACTTGGGCCAGCGGGTTGAGAAACGGCTTCTATCCATTGCTCCGCGCGTAATACAAGAACATGTGGAGAGGATCATCTGGCTTCACTGACGCGTTTCTGGAAAGATGCACTGGGGGCTATAATAGCTACCGCTTGTGTACACTCATTCCTATCATAGAGGCTGCTCACATGGATAAGGCAAGGATCGCTATTATCGGCGTTGGTTGGTGGGGCACCGTAGGCCACCTGGAGCCCCTAGCCACGGATGAAAAGACAGAGGTTGTGGCCGTATATAGCCGCACTCTGGACAAGGCCAAAGATCGGGCGCAGCGTTACGGCGTACCGCGCGCCTATGACGACTACCAGGCCATGATCGAGGAGTGCAGACCGGATGGTGTCGTGATCGCCACCACGCCAAACATGCACTATGAACAGGCTCGGTATGCACTGGAGCATGGTGTGCACGTGTTGATGGAGAAGCCCTTTGTATTGGAGGCCGAGCAAGCCACCAACCTGCAGCGCCTGGCCCAGGCCAAGGGGCTGATGCTCTCCGTATGTTATCCTCATTGTTTCCACTCCTGGATGGTGCAGGGCCGCGAGTTTGTGCGCGGGGGAAGCTTGGGACAAATCCTCCTGGTTACACGTGTCTTTGCCCAACGTGTCATTGAGTTGTATCGAGGCGACGTCTCGCACATGGGCGGGCACGGCGAAAACTATGCTGTGCCCAACGCCACCTCCTATGCCGATCCGAGCATCGTGGGAGGCGGAGAAGGACACACTCAGGCTACCCATACGATTGGCGAGATGCTCTGGGTGCTGGGCCTCAGGCCCGTGGAAGTCTATGCCCAGATGAACAAGCTCGACCTGGAGCTAGATGTGGTGGACAGTATTGTGGTGCGTTTTGAAGGTGGCGCTCAGGCCACTATCTCGGCCAATGGTCTGACGCCTCCGCGCATGTACGTCGCCTATTTCCAGGTTATGGGCGACAGGGGCGTATGGAACATGGATTCTCTGTGTATGGCCTCGCACGTGTGGCTGGAAGGTGAGAGGCCACGTGCTTTGGAGGACCCCGGTCGAATGGATACCCGCGCCATGGTACCCCGGAATTTCGCCCGCGCGATCCTGGGTGAGGAAAAACTGTGGGTCGAAACGGAAGTGGCTGTTGATACGGTCAGGATTCTGGATGCCGCTTATCGATCTGCGGCAAGTGGTCAGGTGGTGCGCATCTAATAGAAACACGGGCGGCGCCTGGAAATCTGGAAATATCGGCGGCGCCCGGCGGAATAGGCGATGAGGGGCGAGAGATGCTCTGAACCCTCGCATTCCTGTCTTCTTCGTCCATAACAGCCCGCACTTTGTCCATGAGGGAGGATCATGGGTCAAGACACAACCGAGACGACTACCCTTCAACATGCCTATGAGGCCATCATCGGCATGGAGGTGCATGCCCAGGTGATTACCGTCTCCAAGATGTTCTGCGGTTGTTCGGCGGACTATGCCAGCGCCGCCCCGAATACACATACTTGTCCCATTTGCCTGGGCTTGCCCGGGGTTCTACCCATGATCAACCGACGAGCTATGGAGGCCACTGTGCTGACTGGGCTAGCTCTGCACTGCACCATCCCCGCGTCTAGCAAGTGGGATCGCAAGAACTATCCTTACCCGGATCTGCCCAAGGGTTACCAGATCTCGCAATATGACTATCCCTTGGCTATTGGTGGCTCGCTGGAGATCGAGTCCGCGGGCCTGCCCGGTCTGGGCACGCTCAAGCGAATCGGCATCCGTCGCGTTCATCTAGAAGAGGATACGGCCAAGCTGATGCATGAAGGTGGCAACAGCTTCATCGACTTTAACCGGGCCGGTGTGCCTCTGATGGAGATTGTTACTGAGGCCGATATTCGCAGCGCTGAAGAAGCCTGGCAGTATCTTGTCAAGTTGCGCAGTATCCTCCGCTATCTTGGCGTGAATTCGGGCAGTATGGAGGAGGGAGCTATGCGCTGTGAAGCGAACATATCGCTTCGTCGTGCCGGTGCGGAGGCGTTTGGCACCAAGGTGGAAGTGAAGAACCTCAACTCGTTCCGCTCTGTGCGGATGGCCATCGACTATGAGATTGGCCGGCAGGCGCGCATTCTCGACCAGGGAGGACGCGTAGAGCAGGTGACCATGGGGTGGGATGAGCGGGCCGGCCGGACGGTGTTCCAGCGCTCTAAGGAGTATGCGGCCGATTACCGGTACTTCCCCGAGCCGGATCTCCCTCCACTCGAATTCGCGCCCGAGTGGATCGCTCAGATGCGCGAGCGCCTCCCCGAGCTCCCGGATGCCAAGAGGAAGCGCCTAGTTGCGCAGTATGGCATCAAGCTGGACGATGCCCAGGTCCTTGCCGAGGACTTGGCTGTGGCCGCCTATTTCGAGGCTGCTGCATCTGCTACGTCTGGCGTTGTAGAGCCGCAGGTTGTAGCAAATTGGATCCTGGGGGACCTCTTTCGGTTGCTACGCGAGCACGATGTGAGTATCGAGCGTGCTCTGGTGACACCACAACGGTTTGCGGAGTTGCTGAATCTTGTCGTGCGTCGGACGATCAGCGCTACGGTAGGCAAGGAGTTGTTGGCCGAGATGTTTGCCAGTGAGGAAAGCGCCCAGGCTATGGTGGAGCGGCGCGGCTTGGCCCAGATCAGCGATGAAGATGAGTTGGCGGAGCTTGTGCGGCAAGTGCTACAGAACAACCCCAAGCCTGTACAGCAGTACCTGGAAGGCAAGGAGCAGGTCTTGGGTTACCTGGTAGGCCAGGTTATGCGCACGACGCGTGGTCAGGCTGACGTGCAGGTCGTCAGTCGCCTTCTAGTAGCGGAACTGAGTAGGGGTAGGACCTTGTGAACTGCCTGGGCGTTGTGGCCTGAGGCCCTCGGCAGTACGGTGACCCAAAGCAGAGATATGAAAGGATGTAATAGCATGCGCAAGCCCATTCTAGCGGGCAACTGGAAGATGAACAAGTCGGTCGCTGAAGCGACGGAGTTGGTGAAGGGTATGAAGGAGGAACTGCTCAAGATTGAACTTGTCGATCGTGTGTTGTGCCCTCCGTTTCTGGCCATTCCCGCCGTAGCGGGTCTCGTGGCCGGCACGGCGATCGGCGTGGGCGCGCAAGATATGTACCACAAGGACCTGGGTGCATACACAGGCGAGGTCTCGCCCCTGATGGTTAAGGAATTTTGCCAATACGTGATCATCGGTCACTCGGAGCGTAGGCAGTTCTTCGGCGAGACCGACGAAAGCGTGAATGCCAAGATCAAGGCGGCCCTGACGCATGGCCTCTGTCCGATCGTGTGTGTGGGGGAGTCACTGGAACTGCGCCAGCAGGATAGAACCGAGAGCTGGGTCTCTGGCCAGGTGAAGGCGGCCCTCGCCGGCCTTTCGTCGCAGCAGGTGGCGGGCCTGGTCATCGCCTACGAACCCATCTGGGCCATCGGCACGGGTGTGCCCGCTACATCCGATGAGGCTGAGCGCGTGTGTGGCCAGGTGGTCCGCGCCACGGTCACAGAGCTATATGATATACCCACTGGGGAGGCGGTTCGTATCCAGTATGGCGGTAGCATGACAGCTGCCAACGCTGCTGAGCTGATGGCAAAACCCAATATAGATGGGGGCCTGGTGGGAGGTGCCAGTCTCAAACCCGCAGAATTTGTGGCCATCGTCCGGCATGCCGCCAAGTCCAAGGGGCTTGTGCAGTAGCAGGGGAAATTCTACTCTAGAGCCAGCCGAGGCAAGAGTCTCTGCTGAACGTGACAAGAGTCGGTGCACTGCTGGTGGGGAGAACTGGGATTGGATCGCTGGACACCGCTTTTTTGGCTGGTGATCAGCCTGCTCCTGACTATTGTAGTCGCGCGCTGGTTCTCGCAGCGGGTGGCCGTTCTCGCCATGCTTTTGACGGGTAGCCAAACTGCTACGTTGTATGTTCACTTTCTGGTCTTCCTGCCCGGCACTCTCTTGCACGAACTGAGCCACTGGTTGCTGGCTCAGGTGCTGGGTGTGCGCACTGGCCGGCTGGAACTCGGACCCAAGGTCGTGCATGGTGGTGTGGTACAGATGGGGGCTGTGACCTATCAGCGCTCCGATGCGGTCCGTGAAAGCCTTGTGGGCCTAGCGCCTCTACTGACGGGCAGTATCGTCGTTGTGCTGCTCACTTACAGGCGTTTTGGGCTGGTGGTTCCCCCGGTCTTGGGTCTCGAGGGTCTCTGGGGGCTTTTACGGAGCATCTGGCAGGCCCCTGATGCATGGATCTGGCTTTATCTGCTCTTGTCCATCAGCAATACCATGCTGCCTAGCGAATCTGATCGCCGCAGCTGGGGCACTTTGGGCTTGTATGTGCTACTCATCGTGGGCGCGCTGTATTTTGCGGGAGTGCTCGCCCAAGTCTCACCAACGGTTGTGGCGTGGCTTTCGCAGCGGGCTGGGGAACTGGCGTTTGCATTTGGCCTCACTGTGCTCTTTGATCTGATTCTGGGCAGTGTCGTATGGGCGGTCTCTGCGCTTCTTGGAGTGCTGCTCGGGCGAAAGGTTCTCTAGGCCCACCTCGGGCCTCTGCGAGTAGTTCTCATGGCCGGGGGCCCCCTAGATCGGCACGCCACCGTGTGAAGCCAGAGGTCTCGCAGACCTGCAGACCATATTTCAGCTTCTAGAAGGAGTACCATGACCACACTTGAGCCACTCAAGATAGGAATCGTAGGGGCCGGTGGCATTGCTAACGCTCTGCACATACCCCAGTTTCAGCGCTGTCCAGGCGTGGACGTTGTCGCTGTGTGCGATGTGAACACAGCTGCAGCGCAGCAGACCCAGCAAAAGTACGGCATCCAGAGACGATGCGATGACTATCGTGATCTATTGGCGATGGAGGACCTAGACATTATCAGCATATGTACCAGCAACGATATGCACTATGCTGTAGGCATGGCGGCGATGGATAGAGGGTTCGATGTCTTTTGCGAAAAACCGTTGGCGATAACTGTAGCCGAGGCCCGTGGGCTGTACGAGACCGCTCTGGCCAAGGGTACCAAGACGGGGGTGAACTTTTCGCATCGGCGCACACCGGCATCCTATCTGGCCAAGGAACTCATCGAGAGTGGAGCTTTGGGCAAGGTGCACTATGTCGCGGCTGTGTATGCGGCGGGCAGCACGGGCTATGCCCAGCGGCCCGGCACCTGGCGTAATGACCGTCTGAAGGCTGGCTATGGGGGCCTCGGTGACATGGGTGCGCATATCATCGATATGATGCTGTGGTGGGTTGGTAGCGATATCACGGCAGTGACCGGTCAGTCACGCACCGTGGTGCCGCAACGCGTGGCCCGTGAGACGGGAGAGTCCATGGCCGTAACCACCGAAGATCATGGGACTATCCTGGTTACGTACGCCAACGGGGCGTTAGGCTACTTGTGCGGGAGCTATGTTTTCACAGGCCGGGGCTATGACCAACGAGCCGAGGTATATGGCAGTGAGGGCGGGCTGATGTATAACCAGCAACACCCTTACGAATTGGAGGTCTATCTGCCAGTGGACGTGCTCAAGGAGTACGAGGTGCTACGGCAGGGAGGGACGCGCGATACGCCCTATGCGACGATTCACGTGCCCGAGCGCCTGCATGGTTTGGTGCCGGGACAACACGGGGTCACAAAGAGCGTGATCACGGACTATGTCGATGCCTACCGTGCGCCAGAACCGTTTAGCTTCTCGCCCGGTTTCTATGAAGGGCTCAAGGTGCAAGAGGTGCTAGAGGCGAGCCGCCTGGGGGAGGAGCAAGGACGCTGGGTCACGCTCCCGGTGTCGTAGGTTCTCCGTGGG
>CAYQDH010000157.1:0-5687 GCA_964416075.1 uncultured Anaerolineales bacterium
CTCAATCTGCACCAGTTCGCGCGGGATGGCGTGGTGCTCTTGGGACACCTGCGGGGTGTGCGTGGGGACCGCATCGCGCTGGCCCCCGATGTCAAGGAGAGCCTGGCCAAGGCCGACAAGGCCGAGGCCGACGTGCTCAAGCTGGTCGATGACTATATCCAACGCGCCGGACTGGACGCGCCTCCCGAGACTCTGCCGCAGCTCCGCGACGGCTACGATGCGCCCGAGCTCGCCGAGCTGGATCTGCGCTCCGCGGGCATCGAGACGGTGATCTGGGCCTGTGGCTATACCTTCGATTTCAGCCTGGTCAGGCTGCCCATCCTGGACCCCGACGGCTATCCCCTGCAAAAGCGCGGGGCCACGGCCTATCCGGGGCTATTCTTCGTGGGCCTGCCCTGGCTTACCTCGGCCAAATCCAGCCTGTTCCTCGGCGTGGGCGCCGACGCGGAATACATCGCCTCTTCCATCGCGCGGGGGGAGGGGGATCTACACCGATAAACACCGATGGAAGAAGGATGAACACAGATGGGAAAAGACAAATCCCTTTCGCCTATCTGCGTTTGTCCTCCCTCATCGGTGCGGGGGGGAGCGGTGTTTACACCGATAGACACCGGTGGAGATATAGACGACACGGGGACACGGGGACACGGTGACTCGGAGACAAGATCACCGAGTCTCCGTGTCTCCGAATCACCGTGTCTTTCCTCAGTATCCTTTGCGCTTGGGTGTCAAACGCTGCACAAGCGCCAAGCCTTGGCTGAGCTCCAGGTCCTGGTCGTAGGGGCGATGGCGCGCGTTGTCGCTTAGCTCCAGCATAACGGGCCGGTCGTAGCCGACCTCGTCGAGCGCCCGAAAGACGTCGTGCCAATCGATCGTGGCCTGGCCGGGGGGCAGGTGGTCGTCGACCTGGCCAAAGTTGTCGTGCAGGTGGGTGGTGAATAGCTTGTCCTCCGCCATGCGGATGGCGCGAGCGGGGCCCAGGGTGCCCATGTTGGCGTGTCCCGTGTCCACGCAGATACCCACGTTGGCGCTCCCCAATATCTCCACCAGGCCGAGCACATACTCCATGTGCTCGATGGCTCTGCCGTTCTCCAACGCCAGCTCGATCCCCAGCTCCGCGGCCCTGGCTTGGGCGGGGCGCAGCGCCGCCAGGTCGAAGGGCCGCAGCTCGGCGGGGTCCCGCCCGTCGAACCGCAGACCCACCTGTAGTGGCGCGTGCACCACCACCACCTGCCCCCCCAGCGCCGCGCAGATCTCCGCGCAGCGGCAGATCACCCGCGCCGGCACATCCGGGTCCGTCGCGGTGGTGGGTCCTGCCCAGGTGTGGCACGACCAGCTCGGCACGCCGATCTCTTGAGCATAGGCGCCGATCTCGCGCGCCTCGTCCAACGTCCAGTGGTCGCAGTGCGAGTATTCGCAGGCCTGGTAGCCGCAAGCTTGCAGCTTGTCGAGCGCCTCCCGCGTAACCGGCGCGGTCATGTCAGTGCCCTTGCCGATCAGCCCGTGCGGATAAAGGGTGTTGCAGCCTATTTTCATGTCCTATCGCCTTTCCGTGTTGAGTTTGCCATATGCAATCGTAGGTAGCCCAGCCACCTTGAGTTTGTTAGCCTATTACGTGACTAGCTCCAGCTCGGGCAGCACAGCTTGCCGGTGCATGAGGATGCGCTCGCGGCCTCGCTTCGGTCTGCTAGAGCCACTTGAGCCGCGCCAACTGCACTCCGCCCTTCAGGTCCTCGACGGTGCTGATGTAATCCTGGCCGCCGACCTGCACGATCTCGGGCGCCGCCACCCGCAGCGTGGTGATCCACTGGCCATCGTGGCCCAATCCGAAATCAAAGGGGTCCTTGGACCTGTACACGTGGGTGCGGGCCGGAGCGCGGTACTCGCTGGTGCGAAAGAGGTAATAGTAGCCATCTTTGTACACCACAAAGGGGCATTCCGCGCTCCAAGGTCCCTCCCCACTCGTACGGCCGCCCCACGAGACCTTGCGGTGGTCCGACCAGGTATAGAGGTCCGTCGACGTGCGGCAATAGACCACACAGGGCCTGCGCAATCCCTTATCGTGGCCCGTGTAGTAGCAGTGGTACAGGTCGCCGATCTTGATGATCATGGGATCGCGCGCCTCGCCGGGGCCGACGAAAAGCCGGCTGTAGCCCGTCCAGCGCCCTGGGCCGGCGTTCCGGTAGCGCCGCCAGTCGCGGCCATCGCTCGACGTGGCCAAACAGATCTGGCACTCGCCCAGTTCCGTGTTGTGGCCGCCGTAGAACATATAGTGCACCCCATCGACGGCGATCACGTGCGGGGCCTGGATCCACTCCTCGCCATTATAGTCGTTGATGCTCTCGCCGTACTGGGCCTCGGCGCGCATGACGATGCCGGTGGGCGCCCAGGGGCCCACCTCCAGAGAGTCGCCCTCCCAGCCGTAGAGCAGGCGGCCGATCTTGGTGCCGCGTATGCATGCCCAGAGGTGCCACTTGTCATCATCGGACTGGAAGATGGCGTGGTCCACCACTTCGTGTTCGGGCCCGTAGGCCAGGTCGCCGAGGTCGGGGTAGGTGCCGATGTACCATAGGTCGCCATCGATCACGGGCACATGGGGGATGCTGCTGTCTTGCGCTACTTTCATATCGCGGGTTTGCCCCTCTCCAGAACCTGTATGCTCTCTTGAGCCTTTATACCACCATCTCCTTCGCCAATGGCACAACCTGCCACCCCTGCCCTACCTGGGACAGGAGCTCGCCTATATCAGCGACGACCCCAACCTCCGGTATGTCTGAGCGGCAAGGTTAACGTATCGAGTGGGACAGGCCACCGGTAAACACCGATGAGGAAAGGATGAACACCGACAAGATCAACGAGTCCAGCATCATTATACTCAGTATATCTTATCGGTGTTCATCTTCTTCCATCTGAGTTCATCGGTGGTAGGCCTAAATCACGACTGCTCCAGCGTGGCCTGGTACAGGCTCCAATTGCCGTGGAACTCGCGAACGCGCCCCGGCGCATCGAAGAGCAGCATGCGCGTGGCCACTTTGTCGATGAAAAAGCGGTCGTGGCTGACCACCACCACGGCCCCGGGAAAGTTCACCAGGGCGCGCTCCATCACCTGGATGCTCTGCAGGTCCATGTGGTTGGTGGGCTCGTCCATGAGCACCGTCCCCGCGCCCGAGAGCAACGCCTGGGCCAAGGCCACGCGGGCGCGTTGCCCGCCCGAAAGGGTGCCGATCGCCTGGCGCAGGTCCATCTCGGAAAAGCGCAACAGCTCCAAAAAGTGGTTCACCTGTCGCCGTGGCGCCAAGTAGGCCATGCCCACCACGTTCACGGCGTGGCTCACCGTATCGTTGGGGTCCAGCGCGGCCATCAGGTCGTTATAGTAGGCGAAATCGGCGCGCTTGGGCCAGGTGACGGAGCCCTCGTCCGGCTCGACGGCCAGCCCGAGCGTGCGCAGCAGGGTGGTCTTGCCGCAGCCGTTGGGGCCCACGACGGCGATGCGCTCGCCGCGGTGTAGGTCGAACGTGAGATCGGAATAGAGCACCCGGTCCGCATAGATCTTGCCCAGGCGCTCCACACGGCAAAGGAGGTCGGGCACGCGCAGGTGGTCATAGAGCACGGTCATCACCCGGTCGATGGGGCGTGGCTCCACCCGCTTGCTGATATCCGCCAGCTTGCGCTGTACCGCCTTGCGCGGGTCCCTACGAATCTCGCGCCGGTCGAGGATGGCCTCGCTCTCCAGGATCAGCAGCTCCTCCTCGTGCTCGAATTGCCGCTCTAGCGTCTTGGCCCGGGTGCGCTTTTGCGCCACATAGGCGGAAAAGCCGCCCGCGTACTCTTGCAGGTGATAGTTCTCGATCTCTACGATGCGTCCGCCTCGCTGCGAGCCGCCCACGACGTGGTCGATGAAATCGCGGTCGTGCGACACCAGCAGTATCCCGCCGCGGAACTCACTCAGCCATTCCTCCAGCCAGGTCAGCCCCTGCACATCGAGATAGTTGGTCGGCTCGTCCAGCAGCAGGACGTCGGGCTGCTCGAGCAGGATCTTGGCCAGCGCCGCGCGGTTGCGCCACCCGCCGGAGAGCTGCCCGACCGGCTTATGGCGATCCTCCTCGGTAAAGCCCAGTCGGGTGAGCACGGTATCGATGCGATAGGCGTAATTCCAGCCGTCCAGGTGGTCCATCTCGGCCATCAGCGCGGCCTGGCGCTCCAAGATCCGGCGCAACTCGCCTCTGGCGCGCCGCGCCACTTCTGTGGCGCCTACCAACGGCGACGCGCCCTTGACGGCTTGGTTTGTAGTAGCAGGCCCAGCGGAGCTGGGCACGTCAGGCGCATCTTCGTTGGTCGTGGCGCGGCCAGGCCCGTCCCCGTTTGTAGTAGCGCCGCCACGCCCGTCTTCGTTCGTAGTGCGCCCGTCAGGGCGTTCTTCCTGCAACGCGTCATTGATCTCCGCCAGCTCCGCCTCGATGGCGTGGATGGAGGCGAATACCTGGTTGAGCACCTCGGTGATGGAGACATCCTCGCTCAGCTCGGAGAACTGGGAGAAATAGCCGATGCGCACGCCCGGATCGACCTCCACGACGCCCTCATCCGGCGTCTCCTGGCCGAGTATGAGACGCAACAGCGTGGTCTTGCCGGAGCCGTTCTTGCCCAGCAGGCCCACGCGGTCGCCCGCATCGAGCTTGAAATTGATCTCGCGCAGGACGAGCTTGTCTTCGTAGCGCTTGGTGATTCCGTTCGTACCCGAACGGCCGCGCAGGCGGATGATACTCATAGTGGTGAAGATTATAGGGCGTGGCGTGGGACAGGTCAAAGACGGACTCGGGCTGCCCGCCCGAGACGCATACAGATTGGAAAGATGGGCTAATAATGCTACAATACTGGTGTCGATCCAGTGCTTTTGGTCCTGTCATGGTATTGTGGCGCCAGTCTCGGGACAGGGGCGCCGTGTCGCATCGGCAATGGGCAGGTTGTGCTGCTATGGATCTGTTTAGGAGCGGAAGATGATCTCGCAGCAAGTGATCCGGTCTGTTGTCCGGCGGATCATTGCTGCGGCAAGACCCAGCAAAGTGATCCTTATCGGCTCCTATGCCCGCGGTGACGCCGACGAGGGATCCGACCTGGATCTCATGATCATCGAGCCCTCTGTGGAGAATGTCGGTCAGGAGATGGTGCGCCTTCACCGTGCGGCGGGAGACATCGGGGTGGGCATCGACGTGGTGGTCTACTCGGAAGAGGAGGTTGCTCGTCGAGGGAAGGTGCCGGGCACCCTGGCCTATTGGGCGCTCAAAGAGGGTGAGGTGCTCTATGATGCCTCATCTTGAGGAGCCTCACACCCGACGAGCTACGCGTTCTTAACCCTTTTGCAGTGGCTTTCCGTTACGAGTATGTCGAGCTTGACCTGTTGACCCGAAGAGGCCGCCCGCATCGTCGATCATGTGCGGCGATGGGCCGGCGACCAAATCCCTGCCGCTAGCGCTCCCCTGGCGCGCGATTCGTGACCGGTTGCGCAGATATGACCGCGAAGGAAGAGGATCGCACGAATCATGCTTGCCATAGGCGGCAGTCGAGATTCGCGTAATCCTCCGAATCTGCGGTTATATCTGGGTGCGCTGCACGTCCTGCTGGCATACCCCGCAAGATCGCCTACAATAGCCCGGCGCACACATTCGCCCCTTTAGGGAGGAGATCCGCAT
>CAYQDH010000157.1:5787-10451 GCA_964416075.1 uncultured Anaerolineales bacterium
ATCGCCTACAATAGCCCGGCGCACACATTCGCCCCTTTAGGGAGGAGATCCGCATGTCCAAAATGTCCAGGCTGGTGCACAGAACCAAGGATGTCGTTGCCTTTGTCCCGCGCGGCGCGGAGGGGGTCTGCGCCTCCAAGATGCTGATCGACCACGAGAGCGTGGGCTCGGAGACCTTTGTGCTCAACCAATTCAGCCTGCACCCCGGCCAGGCGACCTCGGGCGGCGCCCATCCGGCCCCCTATGACGAATTCTACTATGTCTTGAGCGGCCGCGGCCTGCTACATCTCGGCGATCCTGCCGACGGCGACCGTGCCGAGACTTTCGACCTGGAGCCCGGCACCTACGCCTTTATCCCCGGCGGCACCATGCACGCGCTGACGAACACCGGCGACGCGGACCTGGAGCTGCTCACGGGGATGCCCTTCCAGCTACCGGAGGGGATCAACGGCCTCTACGACGAGCGCAAGCGGACGTGGGGCACGAGCTGGAGGGTCGCTGGGGAGATGCGGTGATATGGTGACGCGGTGATGGGGAGACGCGGTGACGTGGATGCTCGCTGGTGCATGAGGATGCACCAGCTACCTGACAACGCCCCATGAGGATGGGGCTCAGGATACTCTTCATGAGCATGGATTTCGATGCCTGACCCATCCGCGTGCCTGGCTTGGCCGCTCCTGCTCTCTAGCCCCATCCTCATGGGGCGCTGCTATGTAGGTGGGGCATCCTTATGCCCCACAGGGCGTGGGTACCTAGTGGGCGACAGTTGTGCACTAGCCCAACAGTATCATCGCATGGGGTGCTGTTTGGTAGGACGGGCCATCCGGGCTCGGGATGATCGTCGCGTGCGGCAGGATAGGCAGGAGGAGGTTACCCATGTTGCGGTATCTGCTCGTCAGTACCGGCAACGGCGTGCTTTTCGGCGTCTTGGATGCCCTGATCCATGCCAACCCCCTGGGGGCCAGGCTGAATGAGGTGTACAAGCCCATCGCCAGGCCAACCGTCAACGCGGTGGCGGGCATCGTCATCGACCTGGCCTACGGCTTCATCATGGCGGGGATCTTTCTGCTCCTATACCCCAGCTTGCCCGGCGGCAGTGGCGTCCTCAAGGGGCTGAGCTACGGCGTCCTGGCCTGGTTCTTTCGCGTGGTGATGCAGGCCGCATCGAGCGGGGTGATGTTCCGCGTGCCCCTCGCCACCGTCTTGTACACGCTGGCGACCGGCCTCGCCGAGATGCTGATCCTAGGAGTATTGTACGGGCTGATCTTGCAACCCTGACATCTATGCCGTCCGAGCTGGCGCTCGTTCCCTACGTCATCGCGCGGGTGGTGCTGATCAAGGGGGGCGAATTTCCGGTATGTCGGGCTAGTGGTACAATAGAGGTGGGGTTGGTTGGATGAGCCAAAGGAGTATACGATGACTGTGGAAGCCGCAGCCATGCTCAGCACGGTGGCGCAGGAATTGCAGATCTCAGAAGATGAGCTCTTGCGCCAAGGCCTGCGCAGTTACCTGGACGAGCAGCTTCGCAGCGTCAAGGCGGAGCTGCTGGAGCTATATGGCCGCTATGGCGTGCGCACCGTCGAGGAGATGGAGAACCGCTATCGGGATGGCACCCTGGAAGAGGCGGATTCCTGGCGCGACCTGCAGCGTATGGACCACCTGGAGTACCGGCGCGACCAGCTACAGAGGCTCGTCGAGCCATTAGCATGAGCGTCATCCCCACCGCACCGATCGACTGGCTTCTCCAAGGCGAGCCCTACATCGCCTACCGCACCCGCGTGGACCTGCTCGGGCTGCCCGAAGATGATCCCCAGGTGGCCGCCGCCCGGCGCGCCATGTTGGCGGACCCCGCCGTGGGGGCCATCTTGGCCGAGCTGGCCGGCTGGCCGGGCACGGTCATCGCCAGCCACAAGAGCGCCGGACAGCCCTTTCACAAGCTCACGTTCATCGCCGACCTGGGGCTCCGGGCCGGCTACCCAGCGATGGATGCCATCATCCCGCGCATCCTGGCGCACCAGTCCGCCCAGGGTCCGTTCCAGCTGCCCACAAACGTGCCGGCGCACTTTGGGGGCACGGGCGAGGACACCTGGGCCTGGGCGCTGTGCGACGCGCCGCTCATCGTCTACGCGCTGCTCTCGTTCGGCCTGGCGGGCGAGACGCCCAGCGCGCATGTAGGGCGGGCATCTTGCCCGCCCCCTGACGCGATGCGCTCGGCGGGCGAGACGCCCGCCGTACTTGCGGCCCTATCCTATCTGTTGGGCCTGGTACGAGAGAACGGCTGGCCCTGCGCCGTCTCGCCCGTGCTGGGCAGTTGGCGCGGGCCCGGGCGCAAGGAGGACCCCTGCCCCTACGCCAACCTGGCCATGCTCAAGGCCTTGTCCGTCAGCGACGAATGGCGCGATAGCCCGGCCAGCCACATCGGCGCGGAGACCTTGCTCGGCCTGTGGGCCGATAGCCTGACGCGCCATCCCTACATCTTTTACATGGGCACCGACTTTCGCAAGCTCAAGGCGCCCCTGGTGTGGTACGACCTGCTGCACGTCCTCGACGTCCTCTCGCGCTTTTCCTGGCTCAGGCAGGATCCCCGCCTGCTGAATATGGTGGAGCTACTGGAGGACAAGGCCGACGCCCAGGGGCGCTTCACGCCCGAGTCGGTCTGGACGGCGTGGAAAGGGTGGGAGTTCGCCCAGAAAAAGGTTCCCTCGCGTTGGTTGACCTTGCTGGCCTGGCGGATTATCGGGCGCATGGAGGGGATCTGAGGAAAGGCCCACCGATGACTCGGCTGAAAAAACAGGCACATTAACAACTGAAGCATAGTTTTCGGAAGTGTGGAAGCCGTGGCGGCTTGGAGAGCCAAGCGCGAAACGAGGACCAAAAAAGAGCGCTGGGCGTCTCGGTGTGCTGCACATTGCCTTTTTCCGGCCCTTCGGTGGGCGCTTGAGTACGTAGATATCGCCAAATGCGTCTCACGTTCACCATTGCTGCGGAAGTCACGACCATGTAGGTCATGCGGAACAGCCCGCGCACCGGCAGTTTCCTGCGGAAGGGATGCTTGAGCGATCGTACCGTCGCTTCAACGGCGGCCCGTGGGTTCTTGCCCGCGTGTTTTTGCTGCTGATAGCGCTGACGACGACGCGCCCAGTGGATCTCTTGCTGCGTGAAGCTCAAGACAAAGCGCTGGTCCCGTTTTCTGCGTTGGGCACGGCAGCGTCCCTCGTGTTGAAAGGGACACGCCTGGCATACCTCCGAGGCAAAGGCCGCGATGAAGCCCGTAGTGCGGCCCGGTTCCACCGCAACGCGCTGCCCGGCCGGGCAGGTGAGGGCGGTGGCGACCCCGTCGTCCCGTTGCTCGATCCCGAAATCGGCCAAGCTGAAATGGCGGGGGTCAGGCGCTTTGCCCCGTAATGCCGTCTGGATCTGCGTGACCCCCAGTCGCACACACACTTCATCGGCTGCGGGGCTACCGAAGCCACCATCGGTGTACAGCGTATGCAACTCCGTGCATCCTTTCAACGCGGGCAACGCTTCCACGAGCAGGTCAGCATCGTCGCGGTTGTTGGGAGCCACCTGCACCTTGGTGATCAGCTGCAGCGGATTCTGGGGATCACAGGTCTCGGTCACGTTGGCCACATAGCCTTTGTATTCCTCGTCCTCTTTGCGCCGGAAGGTGGCCTCCTGGTCGTCCAGCGATTGCAGACTCGCCGCCCTGAGATTCTCGTTGCTCTTGGGCTGCACCTTCTGCTCTTGGATATCGAAGTGCTCGCCAAACAAGCGCTGCACCACCTGGTAGGCCGGATCCTTCCCATAGAAGGCCTTCATCTCGCCCAGGACGTGATACAGCACCTGCCCCACCTGCGCGATGGCTTCGGCGGTGGCTTGGGGCCCTTTGATGCGATACACGAACTGGCCTGCGTGGCTTTTCATGTAAGGGGCAAACCACTCGGCCAAACGTTCCTGCTCGGCGGGATCAAGCAGACGATGGAGCCGCTGCACCCCTTCCACCAGCAGTTGTAGACGGCTCATGTCCATGATGTTGCTGGCGATCTGGGTGCTATCCATGCGCTGCAGCCCACTATGCACCTTGAGGGCGCTCAACTGCTGCGTGGTGATCGCTTCCAGGGCCTGCGCCAACAGGTTGATCCCGTTCTCTTGCTGGTACTGACCCAAGCGCTGGCGAAAGTTGTACAGCGTGCGCAACTCAAAGTCGCCCTCTTGCAGACTGTGATAGCCCAGAGCGTAACGCACCTGCATATCGAAGAGAAAGTGGTCGTAGAGCTCTTCATCGCTCCAGCCAAAGCCGGACTTCAGCGCCTCCAGTCCTACCAGGACATTCACGGGAATGTTGGGGCGGGACGGAACATCGACGTACAGCACGGCGAATGCTTCTTCCTGCAGGCGGCAGAAGAACTCGCGATAGAACGTACCGGCCCAGGAATCCTCCAGCCGTTGGCGACGCTTGGCCGGAAGATCCGCAACGTTACTGATTAGCAGAGGCTGCAAGTGACGGTCATTCTTCTGAAACATGCTTCAGCACCTTGCTCAGGGGGTGACAATCTTGCCCCCATTATATCGATCCGGACCTATCTGCCCATTCCTTTTTTCAGGGGAGTCATCTGTGGAAAGGTTTTCTGTCCTCGCTCTTTGGTTCCATGGAGGTGCCAAGT
>CAYQDH010000158.1:0-10447 GCA_964416075.1 uncultured Anaerolineales bacterium
ATAAGCATTTCCCAGGTAAAGACATAATCCTCTGCGGTGAGTGGTTGGCCATCAGACCACTTGATATCATCACGGAGCTTGTAGGTGACCATCTTTCCGTCCGCCGAAACCCCCCCGTTGGCGGCAGTGGGAATCTCTTTGGCAATCCAGGGAATCGGCTCATTTTTCTCGTTGTACTGGATCAGGCCAGTGGCGATATACAGGTCGCGTGCGACGGCGGAGAACCACATACTGCTATAGAGCGGGTTAAGATTATCGGGCTCCTGTGTAAAGGCGACTCGCACCACCTTGGGACCAGCGGCCTTGGGCGCCTCCGTTGGCGGTGGCTCTGTTGGCGCCGCGGGCGCCTGGGTGGGCGCAGCCGTGGCCGGCGCCTGCTTGGGCGCCTCTGTCGGGGCGGGAACCGCCGTTGGTGGGGCGGGTGCCTGGGTGGGCGCCAGGGCGACCGGCGCCGCACAGGCCGCCAGAACGAGGGCAAAAAGGAGCGTGACCAGTGCAAAGAGCGATCGCTGACGCATTCTTCCTCCTTGTGCACACCTGCTTTAGAGATTGGCGAGAGTATAGTGGGTTCGATTACATTGTCAACACTTTTCGGAGCGTCTAGATGTACTCGATCGTCACCGTTTTGGTGTGACGTTCCAGCTCACGGACCAGTTGTTTTACATAAACCTGGCGTAGAGATTCGCCACGCACCAGGTCGGCGATCTGTTCGGTGTTGACGGCCGCGCCCACAAGCAAATGAACCTCGTCGCACTGTAACAGGATGCGGGCGAGGCGGCTGGCCCCATCGTCGCCGGTTGGCAGGTCATGACTCGTACCCGTCTTTTCGAGCAGCCCGATCGTTTGTCCCAGGGTCAGTATACCCTCTGTGACCAGGTCGATCCCCTCGATCCTGGCCATGGGAGGTGCTTCCTGCTTGTGCGGGGCGGAAACGCCTCTGCGCGGGCTGGGGGGCGCCTGCTCAACCTTGAGTGGCTTTTTGAGCACGCGCGCCACGATCTGCGCACTAGTCCCCCCACAGACGATCTTCTGGCCCTCCGTGTTCACCAGTCTTTCCACTGCCCACTCATCGAGGGCCTTGTCGGAAGGAGGGCCCGTGAGGATAGTGACCATCTTTGCCGGGCGTACGCGCATGGTCACCGCGGTGGCGTCATCGCCAGGCTTGCCGTTGTAAAGCTTCCGGCACGTTGTGGTGAGAGCCGTCACAAGTCCATAGGCGTCGCACCCGGTTTGGGTCCAGCGCCTGACCGACGTCGCGATGTTTTCCCATCCCCACCCCAATGGATTGAGCGGGCTAACGCCGGCGTGTTCATAGCCATCGCTCATCAAAACCATATAGTCGC
This sequence comes from uncultured Anaerolineales bacterium, assembly GCA_964416075.1. Classification (GTDB taxonomy): domain Bacteria; phylum Chloroflexota; class Anaerolineae; order UBA1429; family UBA1429; genus CAYQDH01. The sequence goes on from CAYQDH010000158.1 coordinate 1,344, forward strand.
CGTTCTGCAGCGTGAAATGTGCCTCGCGCACCTGGCGTCCATAGACGACCTTTTCGACGACGGGTAGCTTCTGAGCCTGTCCATCGCGCACCAGGATCAGGGGAGGACTGTCATACTCGACTAGGTAGGCGTCGCGCCCATGCCACACCTTGAGCATCGCGAAGGTGGCGTAGGCAAGCTTGCGATCCCGGCATTCGGGCAGTGTCTCTATCAGCGTCTCCATCACTTCCTCAACGCCGGCTTCCTGCTGGAACATAGAGCCGGCGATCTGAGCAGTGAGAGTCGCCAGGATGTTAGCCTTCACGCCGCTCCCCAGTCCATCGGACAGGACCACATTGAAGGAGGTGGGCGTGGCAATCACCTTGACGCAATCGCCGCAAAGCTCCTCGCCATCCTTGTTCAGGCTTTCTGATGCGTACTCGACCAACTGCTTCACTTGCTGTTCCCTTCTTGAAGCAACTTGGCCAGCCGAGACAGCATCATCTTGGTTTCGGCGGTCGTTTCGCCGAGTAGCTGGGCGATCTCCTGCGCCACTCGCATCTGGTTCTTGATCACCTCGTTCGTGTGGGTGAGTGTCTCCGTGCGCAAGTGGTCCAGTTCGGCGCGCTGCCTTTCCCGGTCGGTAACGTCGTGCAGGATGCCCATGAGGAGGTTCTCCCCTTCGACCGGCACAATGGTCTGCTCCAGGACCAAATCCTCTCGGACACGAACCGTATCGTTGAGCAGTGCTCTGCCCGTGTTGCGCACGGTAGCAAAGCCATCGATGAACGGTAGGATCGTCTGTAGCGGTTTGCCTATTGCGCTACCGACATATCGCACGCGGAGCATACGCTCTGCGGAGGGTGACATATCCTGTATGTACAGCCTCGTATCCACGATGATGATAGCATCCGGCGTTACGTCCATCACCACTTGGCGTAGCGATTCCGCGCGGCGGCGCATATAGGGCATGCACATCGTTGCCTCAGCCATTCCATGAAGCGTGGCGATCGCCTTCTCTCGGCAGGTGGCATACCCGCACGCGCCGCAGTTCAGCTCGTCCTCAATAGTATGTTTGTCCACTCGGAGTAGCGCTTGGCGAATCTGTTCTTCGGCGTACACGGGCGCAGGCGCGCTTTTGTCCTGGTAGGCGCGCGTCACTATCGGCCACTCGTGCCTGTCGGGCAGAGCCTGGTGCTGGCGGCGGGAGCCATATTCCAGCACTCGCTGGCGCGCTACGGCGGTCTGTAGCCGTCCTTCCATGTCGGGCCCATTGATGCACCCTCCCTCGCAAGCCATAAGCTCCACGAGGTCGGCGTCGATCTCACCAGACCGAATACTAGACAGCACATCCTCGCAGGCCTCAAACCCGGATGTGGTGACCACACGGGGTGCGAGCAGATCGGTGTCCATCCGCGCCGTGCCCACCAGCCCTCCCTCCACGGGAAAGAGGCGCGCTACCGCGCGGGGTTCCTCGATATGCTCATCACCACCCTCGGGCGGGATTTCCACACCCTCGGAGTCCATCCACTCTTGCAGCTCTGTGAACGAGAGCGCCGCGTCGATCACGTTACCGACTGCTTGGTCTTGGATCTCGGCCTTTTTGGCGATACAGGGTCCGATGAAGACCAACAAGGCCTCAGGCCCGTGCTTTTCGCGCAGCCATCGCCCGTGAGCGATCATGGGCGACACCACAGGCGCCAGATGAGGAATAAGGTCGGGGTAATACTTTTCCACCAGGTTGACCACCACCGGGCAGGATGAGGTGATGAGTGGTCTGCGGGCCGGCTCGGCTTGCACGACATCCTTGTGCGCCAGGCCCACCATCTCCGCGCCATAGGCTGTCTCCCCGGCCCCGGAGAACCCCAAGGCCTCGAGCGCCGATTCTATCTGCCTGAACACCTTGAAGCCGAAGAACGCGGGAGCAGAGGGCGCCACGGAAGCGAACACCTTGCGGCCGGCTGCCAGAGCCTGCTTGACGACCGGGCGATCATCGCGCACATTCTTGGCGTTCTGTGGGCAAGCCCGCACGCATTTGCCGCAGGCGATACACAACTCGGGTACGATCTGGGCTTGCGCGGCCTCCACCCGTATCGCTTTCACTGTACAGGTCCTAACGCAACGATAGCAGTCGCGGCATCGCGCTCGGTTGGTGCTGATGACCCAATCGCTCTCCACAGCGGTCTCCCTGCCTCATAGACACTGCCGCCAGGGCTACAATCATTCGCTGACAGCACGAACATGTGAACTCGGGCAAGTGTAGCATGTAAACCATGGGGGGTGAAATCACCACCCTGGCGATGGCTCGAGACCATGGTGAGCTCGGCCACTCGGAACCCTCGGTCTCCCTCCGCCGTCCCAATAGAGATTGGTGGGCCTATCCAGGATTTCGGGGCACCGCCGCGCAGGGCCAATTCATGAATTGGCCCTACCTAGAATCATGGGCACGCGCGAGATTGATGGCCGGGTTGACAAGGAAAGCCACTCTATACGATAATAGACGTAGCAAGAGGAGGTAAGCCATGAAATGTGCTAACTGTGGTGCAGAGCTCGCCCCTGAACACCGCTTTTGCGAAGTCTGCGGCGCGGTGCGGCCGCCCTTTGTCCAGCGTATCGCAGAGAGTGAGCGTGAATTTGAGATCCTGCGCAAGCAGCACCAGTCCGGGCAATTGGACGACGCGGCCCTGACAGCCGAGCTCAAAAGGTTGGTCGTCCACGATGAGGAAACGGGTTACTGGATGATCGGCGCTCGGACGGGGCGCTGGTACTGGTTCGATGGCCAGCAGTGGATGCCCCGCCAGCCGCCAGCACCAGAGAGCCTGGTGGCAGAAGATGTCTCTAGGCCACCCCTCAGTGCTCAGCCAGCGCAGGCATCCACAGCAAGATCCTCGCTCGGAACTGTGACGTCGACCTCGGCCCAGACATCAACGACGGTCGAGCAGACGATCACCCAGGAGGCGGCGAGTACGCCAGCGACGAGTTCGCCGGCGGGTACGCCGCTGGCGGCGAGTAGTGCAGCTCTGCCATACTTGCAGCGGATGCTCTTTGTGGCGGCTGCGGGCACGCTTGGCGCGTTTCTGGGCGTGCTGCTGGCGTATATCGTGGGCTTTTTCTGCAGGCCCGATACGTCAGCCAAGCTGTTGACTTGTCTGTTCGTGCAGTTTGCCTTTTTCGGCGCCGGTCTGGGCTTGGCGCTCGGTCTCGGCTGTGGACTGCTGCTTGGGGGGGATGTCCGCGGCGCGGGCCTGGGCATCCTTCTGGGGGCCCTGGGTGGCATCACGGGGGGCATCTTGCTTATGGCGGCACGCCTCAGCTTACTACCCTCAGACCTGGGAGCGGGGGATAGCCCGGGCGTGCTCGCGCAAGCGCTGCCCCTGCTCATCTACGGCCTCGCTTTGGCGCTGATGGTTGGCCTGCTTCCCGGTCTATTGGTGCGTTCGCCATCACGAGCGATATCGGGCGTTGTGGGGTGCTGCATCGGCGCTGGCGCCGTGTTCTTCCTGGTCCTCGTCATTCAGGGGATTGGAATCGCTTCCCTGGACTCTAGTCTTTGGAGCGGCTCTCCCCTGGCCATCGCCGGTGTCACGGCTCGCCTGGCCGCGACGGCCTGGCCCGCGCTGCTATTCGGCTCGATTTTTGGCGCTGTGCTCGGCTACACGTCGATCATCGACTAAGCCTCGCCTTTTGGCGACCAGAGTTCCTGAGATAGGTATCGCAAGGTGGGACCTGCCAAAGCTGGGCATCGTTCCCACCTTGCTGACTGCCTAGGCGGCCCTGCGCACCAACTGCGAGCTCGAGAGGGCTAGGCATTCCTCTGGGTTTTGGATGCAGTGCAGGTCATCTTTAGCGGAGAGCACTCGGGCGACCTGGCCGTCGAGCATCTGGATGACCTTGTCCGCAAAGGGCACCATGCGCAGATCGTGGGTCACCATGATGCCTGCTCGGTTCTGCTCGTGTACCAGGTTGGCCATGGTCTCTACCACCTGGTAGGCGCGCTCCGTATCCAGGCTGGCTGTTGGCTCATCGGCAAGGACCACTGATGGCTGGTTGACCAGCGCCCTGGCGATGGCTACGCGCTGCTGTTGTCCCCCCGAGAGTTGCCGGGGCAGCGATTTCAGACGTTCCCCCAGCCCCAGGCGCGTCAGCAGGTAAGTGGCTCGCTCGCGCCCCGATGCATCGAGCTGGCCATTCAGGCGCAGCATGAGCTCCACATTTTCGTGTACCGTCAGATAGGGCACCAGGTTGTTGGCCTGGAAAGTAAAGCCGATCTTCTCCCGGCGAAACTGGGCGCGTTCTCCTTCGCTCATCTGGGCCAAGTCCTGGTCCTCGATCAACACCTGCCCTTCACTGGGGCGCAATAACCCCGCCAGCATGGCCAAGAGTGTGGTCTTGCCCGAGCCGCTGGGCCCCACTAGGGCCACGAATTCCCCTTTGTCCACCTGAACGGACACATCCGATACGGCGACAACGAGGCTCCCCGCAAGTTGATATGTTTTTCTGACCGTTTTTGTCTGTAGAGCTGCTGTCATGGTATTCCTCCCCTACGCGCTCAGGCCCAGGGCTGTGAGTGGCTCCACCTTGAGTGCGGAGCGTACCGCAACGAATCCCCCAATGGGTCCAACCAGGAGGATGGAACCAACTCCTGTAGCGATGGCTTGCGTAGTAAAGGTGATGGGAACGGTCGGGGGAAACGCCAGAGCGAGCAGAAGAGTGGCCATGCTGCCCAGGGCAATACCCAGCACCGTAACGGTGATGATCTGCGTGATGGCCGCGATAGCCACCACCCTATTGGGCGCACCGATGGCCTTGAGCATGCCGATCTGAGGCACTTTTTGTAGCGTCTGAATCTGGAAAAAACCGCCGATGACCAGCACCCCGATGAGCAGGGCAAAGAGCCGCTGCGTATTGAGGGTATTCTGCTGTTCTTTGTACCCCGGAGTCGTCTCGTAAGCCGTCACCAGATCCACTGCGTGCGTGTTGGGCACATGGTCCTCTAGCACCTGGATCATTGCTTGCAGATCCTGCGGATTGGCCAACTTGACCGCGACGATGTTGGAGCTGAGATCAAGATCGGCTCCCGGCATGATACCGGGCTTGACCCTGCCCCACGTCAGATAGGGGACAAAGATCGAAGGGCGAAGCGAGTACTTACGACTGTCGGTGATGCCGACCACGGTGAGTGCATAGTCTCGTTCATCGCGACCTTGCAGCGAGCGCAGGACGATCTCATCACCCACGTGCTTGCCCGTAGCCATGGCCACCGTCCTGTCGAGGATCACCTCGCGGCCGCTGCGCTGATTTAGCGGCTGGCCGGTGACAACTGGGGGCTCGCCGGGCTGACCCGGCTCCACGCCGAGGATCGACACCTTGAGCGGATCGCGTCCTTCGTGGATCTCGACCGCGCCACTGCCAAAACCGATGGGCCCGGCATCCTGCACCCCAGGAACGGCGCGGATATTCGGCAGAACATCTCGCGCAAGCCTGCTGGAGGCGATCGCCAGATTGGCGCTCCGACTATAGACCACCATGTCAGCATCCAGCTTTTGCAGATACTCGCGGTTGCCGTCTCCCAGCCCTTCCGATAGGCCTGCTACAAAGAGAACGAGCAGGGTGATCAAGGCGATGACCATGCTGAACAAAAGAAAACGCGTTTTGTTACGCCATACTTCCTTCACGGCAAGGTAAATGGCTGTCGACATCTGTGTTGCTCCCTCTGTCGTGTGGGTTAGGTCCCCGTTGCGCACGCCATTGGCTTTACTTGCCTGTTGCGTGTGCTGGCTGTGTTGTTCCTGCTAACGGCCCCGTCAGCGCCATCCATATCGACGTTGGCTGGACCAAGCTTCTTCGGTCTATCGACAAACTCGGCAGCTGCGCAACGAGGCGTGCTTTTCGTTAAGCGTTTCGATGCGTGCCGGAGCCGGCAGATAGCTTACCAGATGGCCGTCGCCCGAGCTATCACGAACTTGAGGTAGCGAGCTTCGGGCAGATGCGCCGCCACGGGGTGGTCCAGCGGCTGGCCCGCTTCATGCAATAGGGTGAGTCGCACGTGCGCCTGCGCCGCCGCCTCGGCCAAAGCATCGCGGAACGCCTCCGGTGAGACCTGGCTGGTGCAGCTCGAGCTGACCAGTGTGCCACCCACCTCCAAGCAGCGCAGGGCCAGGCGATTCAGGCGGGTGTACGCTCGTGTGGCCGCATGGCGCGAGCTCTTGTCCCTGGCCAGAGATGGGGGGTCGACGATGACCACGTCAAAGCGCACGCCCTGCTGTGCGCATTCCTCCAGCCAGGCAAAGCAGTCGGCCACAACAAACTCTTGCTTTTCCATGTCGTAGCCGTTCAGGGTCACGTTGCGTTGCGCCTGGCGCATCGCTCCCCCTGATGCATCCACAAAAGTGACCGACCGAGCGCCGCCGCGCAGGGCATTTAGCCCGAACGCACCGACATAGCTAAAGCAATCCAGCACACGTCGGCCGGCGCACCATGGTTCCGTGGCTCTGCGATTCTCCCTTTGGTCAAGGAAAAGCCCCGTCTTTTGCCCCTCCGCAAGGTTAGCATAGAAGTGTAGCCCGTTCTCCTCGACGATCAAGTCGTCGGGGGGGAGCCTGCCCCACAAAACCTCGAGGGACCCCGCTGCTTCTTCGCGCTCGGGATTGCCGGATGCGCGCAAGGCGATGCCGCGCAGCTTGGTTGTGCCCGCGAGGGCAGTCACCAGGTGCCCGGCCAACACCTGCCATCCCGAGGCGTAAAAGCGTACGACCGCGTACTCGTCATAGAGATCTACGATGGCGCCAGGCAGCCCATCGCTTTCGCCATAGATCCAACGATAGGCGGTGGTCGCCTCCTTCTCGGAGCGGAGTAGGGCACGCAGTTGCCAGGCCTCACGGACGCGCGTGGCCACCCACTTTTCATCGGGGATATCATGTGCGCTGAAAACGCGTACGGCGATGGCTCCCTCCGCCTCCCAGAGACCGACGCTCTCGTACGTGCCGCTCAGCACTTTGACCCAGGTCCCCGACGGAAAGTGTGGCGGCGCTGATCCGGCGCGCAGGGGCAGGACCTGGTTACGGTACACCCAGGGGTGGCCTCGCCGCAGCGTAGCACTGATTTCGGCAGAGACGGAGACAATCGGTATGCGCATCGCGGGCTACTCCATTCCTCACGCTGGCACGGTCTCATGATCCCAGGGCATGCCATAGCGTGGAATATTGACATAACGATCCATGCCCAACCTGAGCTCGATCTCGCACCCCGGCGATAGGCGCACCGCCAGAGTTCGGCTCTGAATGGGTGATTGAACGGTTTCCTCAGCCTCCCCCGCGGAATGGGTATACGATGCCACGGTAAAGCTGTGCTCGCCATAGCACCCAGCCTGAACAAGGACGGAGCGTTCGGATACGGGGCTCAAGTTGACCAACTGAAGCGTGACACTATCCTTATCCATGTGCCGCACCAGGGCCGCTACATCGGGGGGCAAGCCAGGCCGCCTCTGTGCAGGATCGTAGTAGAAAACTCTCCCCTGGGCCATCCCTCCGTTGTACACCACCGCCGGACAGCCGAGGGTGAGCTGCATCAGGCCCTCCACCAACACGGGATTGCGCTGCTGCCAGTGGTGCACGTTGATCTTGGTCAAGTCATCATGCTCATTGAGGATGAGATCCATGCGGTTGCATAACTGGCGATAGTTCACCTTGAGAATCTCTTCGGGGTAGGTGGGATTGGCGCCGGCGAGAAATCGCGTCCAGGGCTCTTCGTGTCCATCTTCGCCCTTGGTACGGACGTCGTTGACCGTGTTCCAATCATGATCGCTACCCAGGCGCACCTGCTCCAGGCGCTCCCAGTCTTTGGGGTCCTGAGAGACAGTCCAGAGGTGCACCAGGTCCAAGGCCGGAGCGGGTCTATAGTCGGTCCATCCCTCATCGGTGTGCTTGAAGGGCACGAGCAGGTGACCATCTTGTACGACCGCCTGTCGCAACAGCACATCGACCTGGGACCTGAGCAGATCCAGGTAGCGGTGATCCTGCGTAATGAGCTGGGCGCACTGGGCCGCAACAATCAGGGCGCTGCCCATCATGTGCCATGAGTAGGTCCCGGTCCAGCCATAGAACCCACCCCACCACTGTCCATCGCGGTTCTCGCCGATCTGGCCATTCAGGCCGATGTTGTCGGGCAGGATGCCGCCGTTGCGGGCGATGCGCTCCATCCAAGCCTCTACGTAATCCACCACCCAGTCGCGATAGCGCGCTTCGCCCGTATACAGGTACGCATTGGCCACCAGGCCCGTAATAGCCAGGTTGACGGGTATGTCTCCCTGCATCACGACCTGGTCAAAGCGGTCGTGCACCTGCTCGCGCAGCTCCGCATCTTGCCACCATTCTGGGGGCAGCGTATAGCCCGGCCCCAGCGTCGTGTGCTTGTACGCCAGGTTATAGCGCACGTCGCCATACCGGGCGTGGCCAAGAGGTCCCTTGCTGCCATTGAATGGAGACCGCACCAGCCGCCGCTGCGCATCATAGTTGGGCGCCTCGGGGTCTTGGTTCATATACAAGCCCGCGAACCGCTTGGCCCGGTTGGACATCTCAACATTCGTGGGATCGGCCAGCCCAAAGGCGTAGAAATAGATATAGTTTTCGCCGTTGTGGAACCAATCATCGTCATTGATGAATTCCTTCGAGGCTCGGCCGTAATCGTACGTCACCTGCCGGGTCACCGCATTCCACTCCTCGATCGCCAGGTCCAGTATCCCTGGGGCGCCCCCCAGGGCATAGAAGGTGGGCCAATTGTGGAACGCTTCGTATAGGTCATCGGCCCACACGCCATCCCCCGGATAGTCACTGCGCCAGATGAGGGCGCCCCCGGGATGGGTGTACTTGTGAGCGTAGATCGGTGCGGCTTGGTTCATCGCATCGATGAGCTGGCGCTCCAAAATGGCCCAGTGTGGAACCTGGGTACGTCGTTCTGCGGCAATGGTAAGCATCGGGAAGCCTCCGTGTGTATCGCTCGGCGGCCATGCATGGGCCGGAGCAGAATGCGGGGGACAGTCTAGCGCAGTAACCCGGGGAGGTCAAGACATCCGAGGCAGAGCGGTTAGCCTTCATGGCTTGGTACCAATCTCCTTGCCGTAGCCTGCT
>CAYQDH010000159.1:0-10417 GCA_964416075.1 uncultured Anaerolineales bacterium
GGCACACACCCAAGATGCGATGCATGCGATCCGAATAGTGCGTACCCCCACGCTTACGGTCCAGATGCAATCCTAGCATGTCGCCCACCCACAATCCTGAGTTGGCAATAAGAACAATTGTTCTATTGCAGTCTACCATAGACCCAAGCGATTAGCAAGGCCTTTTATCGCCGATAATCCAAACCACTTGGCCAGAGGTTTGCCATATGAACGCCAGTGAGGCGGGTGACAGCATCCCACCCATCCGGTGTGATCGGCCTCCATCAAGACCTCAGCGCTGAAGGCTCAGAGTGAGAGATCCTCGACCGGAGAGATTTGACAAGCGAACAAACGTTCTCTATACTTATGTCACTCCCGGACGTGGTAAGGAGCATTTCGTCACCTATCGACCGGCCAAGCCGCACATTTCCCGTCCAGACTGCGGTAGTTAGGAATCCTTATGCCATCTAATGAGATCGCTGTCCAGCAGTTGACCTCTCTACAGCAGCGCATCGTCTCCTTTCCGCGCGAGGGTGGCGGAAGCCTGTTCGTGCGTGGTGTGCCCGGCACGGGCAAAAGCACCGCGATGCTGGCGCGCCTGGCTGCGCTCTTGCGCGAGGGGCGCCGTCCGTATGAGATCTTGGTGCTGGTGCCCCAGCGTGCGCAGGGTGATCGCTATGAGGGAATGCTTGCCCAACTGCAAGCTCCCACCCGTGGGGGTGTGGAGATCGTCACGTTTTACAGCCTGGCACAGCGCGCCGTAGGTCTTTTCTGGCCCCTCGTTGCTAAGGAGGCTGGCTTTCGGAATCCCGATCGGGAGCCCACTTTCCTGACCATCGAAACAACACAGTATTTCATGTGGCGCCTGGTGGAACCGTTGATCGCTCGAGAAGGTTACTTTGGCAACCTGGTCATCCGCCGAGGCCGGCTTCTGTCCCAGTTGATCGACAACCTGAACAAGTCAGCCCTGGTAGGCTTTGACCACACAGACATCTACCGCAGGCTTAAAGGCGCCTGGCCGGGCGATGCCGAGAATGTGAACAACTTTTGGCAGGCCCAGGACTGTGCTGTCCGCTTCAGAAAGTACTGCCTGGAACAGAATGTACTGGACTTTTCGCTCGTTACCGAGGTCTATCATCGCTATCTTCTCCGTCATCCGGTGTATCAGCGTTACTTTCGTGCACGCTACCGACACCTACTGGCGGATAACCTGGAAGAGAATGTGCCCGTGGCACACGACCTCGTTCTCTGGGCTATGCAGCAATGTCGTTCAACGGTCTTGGCCTGCGATGAGGGCGGGGGACATCGCATCTTCTTGGGAGCCGATGCGCGAGGCGCCATGGAGATTGGCGAACACTGTGGCGAGCATGTAGCGCTGAAGCAGCTCATGGAGCCCACATCCAATACCTTGGCCCTGGCAGCAACGATCTGCCGCTCACTACGCCTAGATTACGCATCGCTTCCGGCTACGGGTTCCCCAAAACGGGCTATCTTGGGACAGGGACCCGTACAGGGCAAGTACTGGATCACCATGATCCGCTGGGTCGCCGAGCAGGTGGAAGCCCTTGTGAAGGAGGGCACACCACCGGGCGAGATCGCCCTTGTCGCACCTTATGTCAATGAAGTAATGCGCTTCACGATCCAGGAGGAGCTCGCGCACCGAGGCATTGCGTTGTATCTCCTGCGCCCGTCCACACCGTTTCGCCAAGACCCGGTTATTCGCTCCTTGCTGACCCTGGCATTGCTGGCTCATCCGCAGTGGCGGGACCCCCTATCAGGCGAACCACAACCCCTACCTGTGGAGGATCTGAGCCTCGTGTTGGAGACCGTGTTGGAGGGACTGGACCCCATCCGCGCCCGACATCTAGCACAGGCCGCCTTACGGGGCAGCGAACGAACTCTGCGTGACCTGAGCGGGGTAAGCAACGGCAGCCCCAAGGTCGATGGGCGCGGCCAAGAGGATCTGGGACGGTTGTGGGAGATCGTAGGCTATCAGATACGACAGCGCTACGAGACGCTGCGTGTCTGGATAGAGACCTATGCCCAGAATGAGCCTGAACCCCTGGACATCTTTCTGTCGCGTTTGTTTGGCGATCTGCTCTCTCAGCCCGGCTATGGCTTTGCTGAGCAAGCCGACCGCGCCCGCGCCTATGGCCGCCTGGTGGAATCGGTGTTCAAGTTCAGGTCGGCTGTGGCGCTGGATGAGGGAACGGCGCAGAGCAAGCTGACGGAGCAGGATGTGGCCCGCGAGTACGTCCAGCTCATTCTGGGCGGCATTGCCACCGCCGAGTACCTGCTCGACCGGCCTGAGGGTGAGCACAACGCCGTCATTCTCGCTACCGCCTATGCCTATCTGACAAGAGACCTGAGGTCGCAAGTGCAGTTCTGGATTGACCTCGGCTCCGACGGCTGGTGGAACCGGCCATCTCAGCCACTGACCCATCCCCATGTGCTCTCTCGCCACTGGCCGGTTGGCCAAGTGTGGACCGATGAGAACGAGGAGCTCAGTAAGCGCGAAGCCCTGGGACGAGTCATGCAGGGATTGGCGGCGCGGTGCACTCGCGGCGTGTACCTGGCTACCAGCGAGCTCGGCCTTGCCGGAGAGGAGCAGACGGGCAGGTTGCAGCGCATCCTACTGACCGTGCTCACGAGACCCGACCCTCTTGACACGGTCCAGCAGTTCTGAGAAAGAGACGCACTTTGAGCGAACAGATGCTTTACGGATATCGCCTGCGACCGGAACAGGCCCGCATCATGGCCTACCGTGGAGGACGCATGGCTGTTTCAGCGGTACCAGGGAGCGGCAAGACGCTGACGCTGGCCTTGCTTGCCGCGCGCCTGATCCTCGAAGGGCGCATCGACGAGGAATCCGAAGTGCTCGTAGTAACTATGCAGAACTCGGCGGTGGACAATATCGCCCAACGGATCCGTCGCATCCTGGTCGAGAACCGGTTGCCGCCGGTCGGTTATCGCGTCTGTACACTACACAAGTTAGCCAACGACATCCTACGGCGACGATTCGACCTGGCCGGCGTGGAAGATGGCTTTTTCATCGTCGATGAGGCCGAAGCGCAACGCTCGATGCACAGTGCGGCCGACGTCTGGATCGCCGGCCATCGCGCCTGGTGGCTCAGTTTCCTACCCCAGGGAAGTGATGGGCCGCGTCGGGACGTAGAGGAGCTGTGGCGCAACAAGACGGAGGAATTGGGGCTGGAAGTGACCAAGTTATGCAAGCACTTGCGCCTGAGCCCCGAGAAAGCGCGCGAGCTCGTACAGGCCTCGGGCGATGCGGGCGACTTTCTCCCCGTTGGCTTGGATCTATACGAGCAATACCAGCGCTACCTGAGAGCACGGAGCGGCCTAGATTTTGATGACCTGATCTGGCGTGGAATCGACGTCTTAGAGCAAGACTCGATGCTGCTGAGAAACCTGCACACGCGCTGGCCCTACATCCTCGAAGATGAGGCGCAGGATAGCTCACCCCTCCAGGAGCAGATCCTGGCGACCTTGGCCGGAGAGAACGGGAATTGGGTACGCGTCGGCGACCCTAACCAGGCTATCCACAGCACCTTCACGGCCGCAGATCCCCGCTATTTCCGCGCCTTTTGCAGGCAGGACAACGTGGAGCGCGTCGATCTTCCTGAATCGGGGCGCTGTGGCCGCCCCATCATCGCCCTGGCCAATCATCTGGTGCACTGGGTCTGCGCCGAGCACCCCGAACCGGCCGTTCGAGAGGCAGCCTTTGAGTTGCAGGACATTCGTCCTACGGCGCCAGGGGATGCACAGCCCAATCCGCCTGACGAAGAGTGCCATCTGCACTTTCAGATACAGCCTTTTGCAGATAACGACGCCGAAGCGAACAAGGTTGCGAGTTGGGCTGCCAATTACGTCAGAAGACACGCGGAACGCACTGTAGCTTTGCTCTGCCCTACCCAATGGCAAGGAGCCAATGTGGTCAAGGCGCTACAACAGATCGTGCCTGCCGTTCCTTTCGACGATCTGCTGCGTTCCACGCCACAGACTCGTAGCGTGGCCCAGGTGCTGGCTGCCACTTGCGACTACCTGGGCTCACCCATATCGCGTCGCTCACTGACGCGGCTCTATACGGTGCTGGCCGAGAACGACTTTTTAGGCACGACGATGCCTCGCGCCACGATTCGCCAACAGCGCACGTTATTGGACAGCCTAGCTCCTCACAACCTGCTCTTTCCACGGGACGCAGCGAACCTACGAGAGCTGCTTCCGGACAACGTCGAAGCGAGTGAGGAAGACACGGAGGCGCTAGGCCATTTCGCCGAGTTGGTAAGCCATTGGGTGCGTGCATTGGCATTGCCCATCGACCAGCTGCTATTGACCATCGCCCAAGAGCTCTTCACGCGAGAGTCCGACCTGGCCATCTGCCATTCGTTGGCCACGGGTCTCGGCGCTACGGGTCAGGCACATCCCGAGTGGCGGCTGCCCGACTTTGCAGCAGAGCTGGATCAGGTGGCCCGTAATCGGCGCACCATCAGTGGGCTCTCGTTGGCAGATGCGGGCTACACCCCACAAGCGGGTCACGTGGTGGTGACCACTATGCACAAAGCCAAGGGCTTGGAGTGGGACGCCGTATACCTAACGAGCGTCGACAGCCTCGAGTTCCCCGACACTTGCGAGGATTTCTTCAGAGATGAGCCCTATTTCATGCCCGGCAGGGCGCCCTCTGTGGAGGCGCGCAAGCGCCTGGAGCAGATCGTCCGCGAGGCCCAAGAGGTTCGGCAGACTGATGGCCAAACCACGCAAGAAACATCTGACAACGAAATGGCGCCCTCTCTGATGGCGCCGTACGGAGCCATAGAACAGGCGAGATTGGAATACATTGCAGAACGCTTGCGCCTGCTCTATGTGGGGATCACCCGCGCCAAGCGCGATGTGGCCTTGACGTGGAGTGAGAACAATGGACGAAGGCGGGTCCGCGCCGCGACAGCGCTGCTCGAATTGCACAGTTTCGCGGCAGCCTACGGCCCCGGAAACACAGAGTGAGGACGGCCAAACCATGAGAGAAGAGACAACTGGGGCTACGACAGTGCCCTTGCTCCCACCGGGCTACCTGTTCAGCCAACACAGCCTGAACACCTTTGTGCGCTGCCCCAGGCGATTTCTGCTCAAGTACGTGGACAGGCAGCCATGGCCGATGCCCGAAGAGCAAGATCCGCGCGAGTATCTGGAGCACCTGGCGCGAGGACGCATCTTCCATCAGTGGCTGGCGCGGGCGCATCTGGATGTCGCCACGGAGCCCATCGCCACCGCCTCGGATGATCCACAACTGCGCGAGTGGTGGGCCGCCGCACAGCAGTTCGATCGCGAGTCCCTCCCAACGTGGTTGCGCGAAGCAGAGCTACCTGTGGTGATCCCTTTGGGGGACTATCGTCTCTATGCGCGATACGACCTAGTGGCTCTGGATCCGGGCGCGGAAGCCGTCGTTGTGGACCGGAAGACTCTGGCGACGCTTCCCTCCGAGCGCACCCTGAGTACACGCATGCAGACGCGCGTCTACCTATATAGCCTGGTGGCTTCCGGACACATCCTGACCGAGGGCGTACCCATCAATCCGGCGAACGCGCGCATGGTATACTGGTTCGCGAATTACCCCGACACAACCATCAGCATTCGCTATTCCGCGCAGGCCTATCGCCAGGATGGGTTGTATCTCGTACAACTGGTTAACCAGATCGCCCACCAACCGCGCGAGGCCTTTGAGCGGACCGATCGCCCACAGCAGTGCGCGCACTGCAGTTACCGAAGCCTCTGCCAACGAGAAGAACAAGGCGCTTCTGCAGAGCGCGACGACTGGCTGGATGAGGACATCGACCTCCAGCTAGAGCTGGAGGACGTCCCCGAGCTGGATTACTAGATCATCAGGTCGTCGAGCCGCTCGGCTCGTTTCACCATGGTTCGTGGCCCAGTCTGCTGAAAGCCGCGCGACAGATAGCCTGTCAGATCGGTACGCGCCCAAATCATGATCTCCTGCTCATAGGGCGGGCCCGGGATCGTAAATGGTGGAATGGCATCGACGTGGGCTGTGGCCTCGGCAGCCACCTCGCGAACGAGGTCTCGCGCATCTTCGGGAGCAAGATGAAGCGCAATCTGAGGTCCCAGCCCGATCTTGACCTGCGCACAATAGATGCTGGGGACCAGGGCACGCGCCTCCGCCGCCATCTTGTCATCCCCGCTGACAAAGACCGTGGGGACTCTATAGCTACCAGCGAGCGCAGCACGACACCCAAACTCGCCCATCTCCATGCCGTTGATGCGGTAGTACTCGATACTCTTGGATGAGTAGGTGTGGGCCAGGTTGCCCCCATCGGTGCCTGCTTTGGCATGCTGGCCCAGGAAGAACAGGGCATCGAACGTGGCATCCAGGTAGCCGGTGGTTCCTACCGGCCCATTATTCAGCAACCGGGCACCGCGGGGAAAGCGCTCGAAATCCACCGACCCACAACCGTGTCCATCCCATACCCAGATATCGGCATGAGGGTCGATCGACTGGATACCCGCGACACAGGCGCGTAGCTCCTCGGTCATCAAGCGCACCGCTTGGGGATAGCCCGGTGTATCGGCCCCCGTCTGGTCCCAGCGAGCCACACCCGCCACACCTTCCAGATCGGTCAGAATATAGATCTTCATGCACGCTCCTGTTGTCAAAGGAATTTGCGCCCCCGGCGCCAAGGGTGACCCGCAAGAAGCAGGCTACAGTAAGTGCGCGCTATGCCATGTAGGACCGCACGCGGTAACCTTCGCCACAGCGCGCTACTTGCACCCAAGGCAACTCCGGATCATGGGGCACGACCAGTACTGCATCATGGGCGATGGCCCATTCACTGACCTCTCGGCGGCTGTTCGCATCGGCCTCCGCCGACCAGGCCCACCGGTGGGCCCATTGCAGGTGCTCCAGGTTCTGGGCCAGGATGGCCAGGTCTCCCAGGATGAGGGCCTGTCGCTCTGGCGTACGTACCAGAACCGACTGGTGGCCGACAGTGTGGCCGGGCGTGGGCCAGCACGATAGATATTGATCGATCTCGGCGAACCCTTCGATGGTGCGCAGTTGGCCGCGCTCCTCAAGAGGCGCCAGGCGAGTCCGCCAGATCTCCTGATTCTCCTCCCGCACAGCCTCGGCCTCCTGGCGTTGGATGACATATTCGGCCAGCGGAAAAGTGGGCAGCCAGTTTCTCCCACGCCACAGCGTGTTGCCCATGACGTGGTCTCCGTGGCTGTGGGTCAAGAGAACACGGCTGATCTGTTTGGCCTGCACTCCAGCGGCCGCCAAGCTTTTGAGCAGATTCTGGGGCCGTGCCTTGCCCCCTTCCTCCTCACCCAGGCCGGTATCCACCAGGGTGTGTTGGTTCCCCGCACTGACCAATACCCCATTGATCACCACAGGCAGAGTGCCTCGTTCGTCCGGTTCCAGGCCCACCGCCCAGTGCTCGCGGCTAGCAGGATGGAAGAGCTCATTTCCCTCGATTCGCATCATACCGTCGAGTATAAGGGTGAGGCGGATGGGACCCAGCACTATTGTGGCTGCCATAAGGTTCCTCCTTTGTATAGGTGCAGGCATTTTAGCATAGACCAGACCCGGTGTCATCCTGCTTGACCGTACGAGGGTCTGTGTAGGTACGCCTGATACCCCTATCTTTCCACACCTTGCCCACTGGCGAGGCGTGGGGTACACTGGGGTAAATCAGTCAAGGGTAGTGAGCATGGACCCATCCCAGGAGTTGCTGGACGCTCTGGTAGCCGCTGTGCGCGCCAGCGCCAAGTATGATCGCCTCTCGAGCGAGGTGATTCGGCGCGTAGGTGCCCACGAGCTCGCGGTGCGTCGCAGTCTCAAGGAAGCGACCAAGGCCACCAAGAACAAGCTGCATCAGGTGGGCGCGGCCTATATGCCGCAGCCGATGCACTATACGCGATGGCTGCAAGAACTCGAGCAAGCACGGCAGGAGGATAGGTTGGCGGACGCATGCCGACGCATTATGCAGGCGCACACTTCGACCGCGGAGCGCCTGCCGATCCTGAGCCAATTCTACGCCACAACATTGGGATCCATTGCCCCCGTGCGATCGGTGCTCGACCTGGCCTGCGGGCTCAATCCGTTGGCACTACCCTGGATGCCCTTGGCCAAGGGAGCCTCCTATGCGGCCTACGACATGTACGAGGACCTCGCCGCCTTTTTGCAGGGCTTTTTGTCGATGACCGACATCGCCGGTCGCGCCGAGGCTGTCGACGTGTTACACATGGAGGCCATCGAGCCGGTGCAGGTGGCTTTGCTGCTCAAAGCGCTGCCCTGCTTGGAGCAAATCGACAAAACAGCAACCGCCCACCTGCTAGAGGCCGTGGCCGCGGAACACCTTCTGGTCTCCTACCCGGTGCATAGCCTGGGCGGGCGCGCCAAAGGGATGGTGGCTCACTATGACACGCAGCTGGCCGCCCTTATTTCTGGCAAGCCCTGGCGCGTGGAGCGTTTCGAGTTTGCTACCGAGCTCGCCTTCCTGATCAGCCACACGTGATAAAGGAGCTTGTGCAATGTCCAATAGCGCTGGTTCCCATTCCCGCATGACCTCGCGCCAGCGTATGCTGGGGGCCATCCATCACGAGCAGGTGGACCGCGTACCTGTTGCGCCTTGGGGCCTGGGCCGGCTAGACCCGAACGGCGCGCTGGCCGCTGAACTGATCGCGCGCACAGACCCATGGTTGGAAGTTGGCTTGGGCTGTGATGCGGTGGGCGGGGCCACCTTTCCCCTTGAGGAGACGCGGGCGGGCAATCTGCTCAAGCGGACGATCCATGCGCCCGGTCGCGATCTCTATGCCACGTGGACCACCACTGCTCAGACGACTGCCTGCACCGAGCCTTTCTGCAAGAGCATCGCTGATATCGAAGCCCTTTTGTCTATTCCCTATGTGCGCCCTCATCCCGATGTGGATCGCTTTCTCGCCCAGAAACAGCGAATCGGAGAAGATGCCCTGTTGGTGATGGGACTCGGGGATGGCCTGTGCTACCCGAACGACATGCTGGGCACCGAGTATTGCAGCTACCTCTGGGCCTCGGAGCCGGAGATCATCCGGCGCATGGTGGCCACGGCCGCGGAGCGTGTCTATGCTGTCGTGGAAGAGGCCTGCCGTGGCGGCGTGGACGCCTTGCGCATCGTCGGCGGGGAGTATGCCACTCAGCTGATGGGCCGGCGCGCCTGGGACGAGCTGGTGGCTCCCTACGACGGGCCGCTCGTCGAGATGATTCATGCCCACGGCGGGATCGCCCACTATCACAACCACGGCAACATGCAGCGCTTCTTGGAAGACATTGCCGCGCTCAAAGTCGACTCCCTCGATCCCATCGAGCAGCCCCCCTATGGCGATATCCAGATGAGCGAGGCGGCCGCGCGGATCGGCGACCGCGTGTGCTTGGTGGGCGGACTCGACGACATGGAGATTTTGGAGACGCGCCCGCAAGCGGAGGTGCTGCACCTAGGGGAAGCTATCCTGAAGAGTGTGGGCCAGCGAGGCTACATGCTAGGCGGCACATCATCCGGCATCTATGGTGTGGCAGCCGCACACAACTTTATCGCCTTGGTGGACGTGGCGGCAAAGTGCGCGTGATATTCATAAGCTGAGCGGGAGGCGCAGATGCCTCCCGCTCGTAGGGCCAGTCAAAAGCCAGATGGAGATTACAGCCTCGGCTTGAAGCCATGTGGGTCGAGGGTCATCTCTTTCATGCGCCCCACATAGTACATATAGTTCTGGAAAGGCACATCGGGCGGCACCAGGTGATCGCACCAGGGGATAAAGCCACCGTCGACTACGAGAGGCACCACGCCCGCGAGCTCTGCTTCGATGGCGGCCGGCCCCGCCTTCATGGCCCGCTTATCGATGGCCCCGATGAGTCGCAACTGGCGCCCGTACTTTTGCCTGATGGCCACCGCGTCCATTCCCGCGGCCCGCTCGATGGGATAAAATCCCGTTACGCCTCCCTCCAACCACAGGGGCAACAGAGGACCCGAATCCCCGTCGCTATCCACAAAGATCAGGTCTGCCCCGTGCTCGTGATAGAGAGACGTGATCTTTTTGTAGGGCTCGAGCATAAAGCGGCGGAACATGTTGGGAGAGATCAGCGGCCCAGCTTTGTAGGCCATATCCTCCCACATGGTCACATAATCGATTTCCACCTCTTCCAGGGCGCGCCGCACGGTGCTGGTCACAAAGTAGGCTAGGTAATCCATCATCTCTTGGATCCACTCGGGGTCATCGTAGAGAGCCTGTGAAACCCCCTGCAAGCCCATCCAGTTGCGAATCCAGCCAAAAACGGAGCCGCCCGATATGGAGAGCGGATAGTCTCGCGCCGCCCATATGCGCTTCTTCTCCTCCCAATAGAGCGGGTAGCGGCACGGCGAATCGGGGTTGAGGCGCGGCT
>CAYQDH010000160.1:0-10400 GCA_964416075.1 uncultured Anaerolineales bacterium
CGGGACAGAGAAAGGCCATCGTCCTCAAGTGGGAGACCGCCAGCGAGACCGACAACCTGGGCTTTAACCTGTACCGTTCCGAGAAGGCCGCCGGAAAGGATACCAGGATCAACGCGGAGAAGGTCGGCGGCACAAGGATCAGGATCGACGCGGAGAAGGTCGGCGGCACAAGGATCAGGATCGACGCGGAGAAGGTCAGCGGCGCAAGGATCAAGATCAACGCGGCGCTAATCCCGAGCCAGGTTTACCCCGGCAGCCCCTCCGGTGCGGCCTATGAATACAAGGACACGACCGTGAGAAGAGGTATCACCTACTACTATTGGCTGGAGGACGTGGACATCTACGGCACGATGGAGATGCATGGCCCGGTCGAGGCGAAGGCGAAATAACCCGCTCACGGGCCCGAAGATGTCACGCAATGCAGCGCCCTGGAAACCCGCTAGGTTTCCAGGGCCTGTTGCTTTCAATGGGTGCCTGCTGCGTGAAGGGCTCGTCCTTCATGTGAGAAGGATAGGAACCGCTATTTCTCGCTGATCGTCACGCTCGTGATGCGATCGGCCTCGGGCAGCTTGCTAGGATCGGTAGCCGGGTCGCGCACCACCAATTGGCTGGCCACCTCCATGCCGCTTATCACCCGCCCAAAGATGGTGTGCTTGCCGTCGAGCGTCTCTTGCGGGCCATAGGTGATGAAGAACTGGCTGCCGTTGCTGTTGGCGCCCGCGTTGGCCATGGCCACCAGCCCGGCGGCATCGAACTTGTCCTCGAGCGCCACCTCATCGCGGAAGGTGTAACCGGGGCCGCCATAGCCCGTGCCGCTGGGATCGCCCGTCTGGGCCATAAAGCCCGAGATCACGCGATGGAAGGGCACATCGTTATACCAGCCCTCGCGCGCCAGGAAGACGAAACTGTTCACCGCCAGCGGCGCCTTGGCCGGGAGCAGCTCGATGACGATATCGCCCTTGGTGGTGGTCAGCGTAGCCTGGTAGGACTTGTCTTCGTCGATGACCGTGGGCGGGCAGGTCGCATAGTCGCGCTGCTCCAGCTTGAGCAGCTCCACGATCGCCGAGAGGGTCCACAGGTCGCGATTGCCGCCATAGTGGAAGCCGTTCACCGCCACAGAGGGCGTGCCGCGCAGACCCAGGGTCTGGGCCTCTTGCAGGCCCGCTTCCAGGGCCGCCACGGCCTTGTCGCTCACCAGGTCGGTCTCGAACTGGGCGCGGTCCAGCCCCAGGGTTACGGCTTGCTCGGCCACCCAGGTCTTAAAGTCGGCTTCCGGCTTGCTCGACCACGCGCTCTGGCTGGCATAGAGCAGCTCCAGCATCTCCCAGAACTTAGCCTGGGCGCCGGCCGCCTCGGTGGCCTGGCCGGCCAGGCGCGCCAGGGGATGGATGCTATCCAGGGGGAAATGGCGGTATACCAGGCGCACATCGTTGGGGTATTTGGCTTGGAATGCGCGCAAGATCGGCGCCGTCCCCGCGCAGGGCGGGCACTGCACATCGGCATATTCGAAGAGGGTCACCAGGGCGTCGGCGGGGCCCAGGGTCCAATCGCCCTCGCGCACCGCGGGCACGGGCCCGTCTCCCGAGGGCAAGAGGCCGCGTTGATCCGCCACGCAGGGCTCGGCCGGCGTGGGCGCGGCGGTGGGTTCGGCGGAGCTCGACGAGGCCTGCGCGGGCGTGGCCTGCACTGCCGTCGCGGCTGTCGTGGGCGCCAAGGTCGGCGCCACCGTGGCCGGCGCAGTGGTGGGCGCCACCGTTGCGGGTGCCTCCGTCGGCGACGCGGCTGTCGGGGCGGCGCTGGGTTGGCAGCCGCTCACTAACAGTACGAGAACCAAAAGGGACAGGGTTACCCATCCCCACCGTCGAGTTGTCATCTGGCTTGGCTTCATATCACTCCATCCCATAAAGTATCTTGCAGTTCCCAGCCCGGGCGCGAGATCACGGCCAGGGTGAGTGGGGTGCGAATTGCCGCTTATTGTACACCTTTTCCATCCAGATCGAGCATCAGCGAACAGCCCGACACGTCGCTATGGGCTCGCGGCTTGTTCCCGCAGTTCCCCGGATCAATCCGGGGCTGATAAACCAAACGTGATCAATCACGTTCTAATACGTTATGCTATAATTTTTATCTTTATTCCGGAGCCTCTGCCGTCAAGTCGTAAATGCGTCACATGCGTTAAAGATCACTATACTGCATTCTTAACGTGATTTATCACGTTTTGTCTATCAACCTCGAATTCATTCGAGGAATGTGACGCAGCGACGCCGTACGGGAATGAGCCCCGACTCGCTCTATCTGGTTACCGCATTAATTCGTTAACTTGCATCATTCGAGGAATTACGCCCATCGCCTCGCCAGCTCCGGCGCGAAGCGCGCCAGGTCCTCGCGCAGCTTGAGCACGGCCAGGTCGCGCGCCTTGGCCTCCAGCATCACGTCAAAGGGCGGCAGGCCCTCCGCCATGCGCATGAAAGCGATGAGCTCAAAGGGGTTCACCAGGTCGCTGTGCTCCGTCCAGGTGGGCATCTTGACTCGCCCTGTCCCTTCCAGGGGGCGCATCTCCGTGCGCGGCGAGGAGTAGTGGATCTTGGGGGTCGCCTCGGCGGGCCAGCTCCCCAGGGCGTAGGCCAGCGCTTCGCGCGCTGGCACCTGCTGCGGGTTCAACACCTGGTGGTGCAGGTTATCGAACACCAGGGGCACGCCGCAACGCTCGTGGATGGCCCGCACCTGGCTCCAATCGAAGCGCCGGTCGTCCTGCTCCAGCACCACGCGGCGGCGCACGCCCGCGGGCAGCGCCTCGTAGCGCCGCATAAAGCGCTCGCGGGAGCGATCCAGGTCGTCGTACACCCCGCCCACGTGCAGCACGATCACCGCCTCGGGGCCCAGTTCCAGGGCATCGAGCATCCCCGCCTCCGCCTCCAGGATGGCCTGCGAGCGCAGGGCTTGGTCCTCGTTGAGGGCATTGAGCACCACGGCGCTGTAGGGGTGGAAGGAAAGCCGCACCTCCGCCCTATGCGCCAGGTCGGCCAACAGGGCCAGCTCGCGGCGATTCTCATGGAGCTGTTCCGCCACCCGCGGCGCCTCGGGGTCCAGGATATCGGGGGCCAGGGCGCTGTGCAGGCGGTACATGGACAGGCGCGCCTCCTGCAAGTAGAGCAGGATGTCGCGCAGGCGCATCAGTCCCATGCTCCAATGCGGCCTGCCATGCGAAAAATCGAAGGCGGCCAGGTCCGAGCGACCATAGATGCGCACGGAAAAACCCAGGCGAGCGGGCACAGTCATCGTTGCAAGCCTCATCGGGCCAGGTCCGTCCGCGCGGGCTTGGCCGTGGTGTACGAAAAGGACGCAGAGGTTACGCTCGTCTCCTCTGCGTCCCGGGTCGCGATACGGTCGCGTCAGACCAGGTAATCGCGCAGCTGGCGACTACGGCTGGGATGGCGCAGGCGGTCCAACGCCTCGTGCTCGATCTGGCGGATGCGCTCGCGGGTCAGGCCGAACTTTTGCCCCACCTCTTCCAGCGTATAGCTGCGGCCATCGTGCAGGCCAAAGCGCAGGCGCAGGATGCGCGCCTCGCGCGGCGTCAAGGTGGTGAGGATGGCGTTCAGCTTGTCCTCGAGCAGGTTCTGGTAGGCCGAATCGGAAGGGGTCGGCGCGTCTTCGTCGGGGATAAAGCTCCCCAGCTCGCTATCCTCTTCCTCGCCCACCGGCTTTTCCAGCGACAAGGGCCGCTGGGAGACCTTGAGCATCCACTGCACCTTTTGCGGCGGCAGAGACAGCTCCTCGGCGATCTCTTCCGGCGTGGGCTGCCGGCCCCAGTCCTGCTCCAGCTGCTGGGCGATCTGGTACACCTTGCGGATGCGGTCGCTCAGGTGCACGGGCAGGCGGATCACCCGCCCCTGGTCGGCCAGGGCGCGCGTGATGGCCTGGCGAATCCACCAGGTGGCATAGGTGCTAAAGCGATGGCCGCGACGATAATCGAACTTTTCCACGGCCTTGATCAAGCCCAGGTTACCCTCCTGGATCAGGTCCAGGAAGGGTACGCCTTGCCCCAGGTAGCGCTTGGCGATACTGACGACCAGGCGCGTGTTGGCGCGGATGAGATGCGCGCGGGAGCCTTCGCCCCGCTCGACAACCACGCAAAGGCGATCTTTCTCATCTTCGGAGCTCTTGGGGTTCTGCCCCAGCCTGCGCCGCGCGTTGCGGCCCTCCTCGAACTGGCGAGCCAGGGTGATCTCTTGCTCGGCCGTGAGCAGGGGGACGCGAGCCATCTCCTTGAGATAGAGACTGATCGTGTCATCGCTGGCGATCTCGCTCAGGTGCGCGTCGTAAGAAGACTCGATCGGGTCGGCGACCTCTACTTCCTTGATCTCCTCCGGCTCGGGCTCGGCCTCTTCAGCGGCCTCCTGTTCCTTTTTCTCGTCGCCATAGAACACCTGGATGCCCTCTTCGCTGAGATAGATGAACAGATCCTCCAGCTCGCCGAGGTTCTCCTCGGCTTCCGGGAAGGCTTCCATCAAGTCGTCCAGGGTCACGAACCCTTGCTCCTCAGCCTTGGCGAGCAAGAGTTGCACGGCCTTGTTGTCTTTGTCGTCGATCTTTGCCACCATATATCAAGACCACCTATCAAGGATTACATCATATTTCAAAGCAAACCGCCGAGGCCAAGCCGTCGGCGGAGATGTCAAACAATCATTGTCGTTTTGAGAATTGTCCAGGTAACAATAAAACGAACATCCGCCCCTGTTGGCGAAATCACCACGATCAAGGCGTATTCTTGACTAACTGTAACGCCATTATAGCACAAAGGTATAAATATGTCAAGTGTTTTGGCGTAAACCTGCAGTTAAGGCATCTATCTGCAATGCCGATTGCAAAATGGGCTCAATAAGGCAGATGAATTCACATAAACCTGCAGAGGATAGGCCGACGGGACATGATAGCATAGTTCGGTTTTTTTGTCCAAACGAGACTCGGTCTTGCATGGATGGTAGGGGCATGATATACTATGATCCGGGTGGCTTGGACTAGAACCTAGTGAATAGTAACCCAGGGCGCCGCAACGCTATCTGGGACCAAATGACAATTCCGTAGCGCAAGTTGCCAAACTTGCGGCCCATGTCATGGGTAGCTATGCATCGCCTTGCAGCGTTTGGGTGGTGGAAAAAACGCAATTGTGTTATACTTGCGGCATTGACCTATGAACGATTTGCATCGTAGCGACGAATTGGCCGATCGGCTGATCCGGCGTTGGGCTGGCGCCATCCGCCGTAGCAAGCTGACCGGTGTGGCGGTCTTGGCGCTGGAGCTGCTCAAGCCCGCCGGGTTCGTGGCCAGCCAGGTCCTTACCATGGCCGAGCCCTTACTCGGGCAATCCAGTCGCGACTATGCCCGTTTTCTAGAGAATCCTGCGAATATCGAGCGGTTGCTCGCAACCCTCGAAGACCGACCCGAGCCCCCAAGCTGAGGCGGAAGGAAGGACCATGGAAGCGCTGACCACGATCACCGAGGCCAGTATCGACGTTGTCGCCCTCGTACTCTTGATGGTTTTCCTGTTCTTCTTCCTTATCTTTACGGTCCGCGCCAAGAGCGGGGCGCGCTTCGGCCTCAGGCCCATCGCCGTATACGCCCGGCTGCAACAACTGATCAGCCAGGCCACCGAGAGCGGGCGCCCTATCCACGTGGGCATGGGCTCCGGACAGATCGGCAGCTCCTATACGGCCGAAGCCATGATGGGCCTGACCGTTTTTGACCTTGTGGCGCGGCATGCTGCGGCCTCTGATCTGCCGGTGTTGGGCTCAACCGGTGATCCCACGATCCTGGCGGCGGGACAGGGGGTGTTGCAGGTGGCTCGTCGCGAGGCGGGCTATGCTGAATCGTACACCGGCCGGGAGCTCGGCTTCTATGCTCCGGATCCCCTGGCCTACGCGGTCGGAGTCCAGCACGACCTCCGGCGCAAAGACTATCTGGCCAGCATCCTGTTAGGGCGCTATGGCGCCGAGGGCTTGTGGATTTCGGAATCGGTTGGCGCACAGCCTATGGTACAGTTGGGCGGCGCCGTCGACCCCAGCGCCCAGGCCCTGCTGCAATTCTCTCTGGATGATACGGTGATCGGGGAGGAGATATACGCGGCGGGCGCCTATTTGCACCGGCCCAGCCACCTGGGCAGCCTGGCCACGCAAGACGTCATTCGTATTGCCCTGATCCTCTCCATCATCGCGGGTGTGATCATGATCTCTCTGGGTTACTGGAGATGAGGCATAGGCCATGAGGAAATTCTTGCCCATTACGGCGGCCGTGCTGTGCGGCTTGGTGATGCTCGTCGATTTCTTTATACACGAGCCCCGCATCGATGCTGTGGGAGCCATCTTGGCCGAGGGAGCCAGTATCCTCGCCGCTGTGGCCCTGATCCTGGGCATCATCAACCTGTTGAGTGTGCACACCAGGCGAGTGGTAGCCGGGGAGCGGGGCCGTTTCATGAGCCTGGTGCTGGTCCTCGCCCTTTTGCTCACTGCCGGCCTGGGGATAGGCCTGGCCAACTCCCCCGTGTTGCCGTGGATATTCACCTACCTCTACAGTCCCATCCAGGCTACCCTGGCTGCGCTGCTGGCCTTTTTTGCCATCAGTGCGGCCTATCGTGCCTTCAAACTGGGCAGCGTGGCGGCCCTGATCCTGCTGGTCGTCAGCCTGTTCATGCTCTTCGCCCAATTGCCCTTTAGCGCTTCCATATCGCCCTTTGTGCCCGATTTGCGGGACTGGCTGCTCACGATTCCCACCACGGCCGGTGTGCGAGGCCTGATGCTGGGCGTTGCCCTGGGTACCATCGCCACGTCGTTGCGCGTGTTGCTGGCGGTAGACCACCCTTACGCCTCAGAATAGGAGCCACAGGGGATGATCGTTTGCCCAACGTGTCGGCACAACAATCCAGAGACTGCGCGAGCCTGTGAGAATTGCGGGCGCTCACTGGAGGGTTTCATTTACCGCACCTGTCCTGCTTGTGGCGCGCTGAATCCCGCCCAGAGCGCGTTTTGCCGTCGTTGCCTGAACGAGTTGTTGCCCGTGGGCGAGGAGCCCACATCCAAGGACCTTGAGGACCAAGCTCGGGCGTCCGGGGTCGCCGCGGAGCAAGCGGGTACCTCTGCCCAGGAAGGCAGCCAAGCCTTGGCCGCTGACGCGACAGAGGGGTCGGCTTCTGATTGGCTCAAGGAGAGTAGCCAGGCTCCCGGGGCCAAGTCGCAACCCCCACTGGGGCAGCAAGCGACTCTACTGCCCGTGCCTGTGCCAGGCGAGCCTGTCGGGCCGTACGAGGGCGAGGGACCCCTGGCGGGGATCCTGGAACCCTTGCCCCGGGCAGACGTGGTGGGGGGACCCCACGAAACGATGCCTGTTGAGCCACAAGAGCCGACCGAAGCGGAGCAGTTTGGCGCTGCCCTGTTCCGCGAGATAGCCGAGGCTCGAACGCCGCTGCATGAGCCAATCCGGCTCTTCCCCCTTAGGCGCCCATTGCGGCTGCCCCCGGGGGCCCGGGCGATCCTCTACCTGCTCATCCTGGCCGCCGCCATCGTACCCTTTTTCAGCCGCGGGCAATCCGGCCTGTGGGTGCAGCCTAGGCCTTCGGTGATCGCTTTTGCGCGCACGATGTACGACTTGCCAGAGGGCGCGGTGGTGCTGCTCTCCTTTGACTATACCCCGACCTTTGCTGGTGAAATGGACGTCCTGGCCCTGGCGCTGACGCGCCACCTGGCGCAGCGCTCGGTGAATATGGTGGTCATGAGCACCAAGCCGGCGGGGGTGGGGTTGGCTCAGCAGGTCCTGAGCAGCGTCCAGGCCGAGAATCCGGGCTACCGGTATGGGCAGGAATACGTGTTGCTGGGGTATTTGCCGGGCGAGGAGATCGGCCTGCGCACATTGGACGCCTCCCTGCCAACAGCCTTCAAGACCGATTACGTTGAACAGCGTACCTTGGGTGACTTGCCCATCATGCAAGGCCTGAGCACCGTGGGCGACCTGGATGCCGTCATTATCCTGTCGGATGATAGCCAGACGGTGCGCCAATGGATCGAGCAGGTGCAGAGCCGTAACAACGTCTTTATGTATGCGGCTGTCACCTCCGCTGTTCAGCCTCTGCTGATCCCCTACCAACAGTCGGGGCAACTGGATCACCTGGTGGGTGGCCTCCAGGAGACCGCCGAATATGAGCTGGTCAGCGGCGTTACCCCGGTAGCTTTGGGCCTGCTAGATGGATATGTCGCGCTTTTTGTCCTGGTCGCCGCTGTGGCCATTGTCACGAACATCGTCTTCTTGGTGCGACGTGAATGGCGCAAGGATGAGGTCAGCTAGACCTCTCTGCCACGGGTGCTGCGCTTTGGATGGACAGTCGTTCAGGGGAGGGGTCATGCAGCAGGTGCTCAACAACTTGATCGCCGGTCTCCCGCCGGGCCTGGCCGGAATCGTGGGAACCTGGGTTGCCGCCTTCTTGACACTGATGGTGCTCAGTTACCTGTTCGGCAACAACCCCTTTTTCCGCCTGGCTCAGTACCTATTTATCGGCGTGGCGGCGGGTTATGCTGTGGTGTTGGCCTGGAACCAGGTATTGTGGCCCCGGCTGCAATTGCTCTTCTGGGACCCGCTTACCTACTGGTACTATGGCGTGTTCTTTGTGTTGGGCTTGATGTTGCTGGCGCGCGAGAGCCGCGTCCTGTCCGTGCTTGGCAATCTGCCGCTCGGTGTGCTCTTTGGCGTGGGAGCGGCCCTGGCGTTGGGCGGCGCCCTAACAGGATCGCTCATCCCTCAGCTGCGGGCCACGGTGCTTGCCGCCGCCCCGATGGCCTACGAGTCGAGCCAGGATCTATGGCTGTATGCTCTCGATGCCATCGTGCTCGTCTTGGGAACGGTGGCCGTGCTCAGCGCCACCCATTTCACCGCACCGCAGGGAGGGATATTCGGCAGGCTGATCCATGGCACCGTGAGGGCCTTTGGCGTTTTGGGGCGTGGCTTGCTCATGGTCACCTTTGGCGCTCTCTTTGCCAGCGCCCTGCTATCCTTTTTTGCCTTGCTCAATAGTCGCCTTGTTTTTCTCGTCGATAGTTGGCTCAAGCTCTTTGGCAATGCGGGGTTATAGCCCATGAACGAGCAACGGGTAGCTAACTCGATCATCATCGCAGATATCGGCAGCACCTTCACGCATGCCAGTCTGCTCGAATGCATCAATGGCGTATACCGTCTCGTGGCCTCGGCCGAGGCGCCGAGCACGCTCAGCGATTCGGAGAGCGATGTAACCATCGGCCTGCGGAGAGCCTTGGGCAGGATCGAGGCCATCGCCCAACGGTCGATCCTGGGCCAAGATGATGAAGTCATCGAGCCGGAAACGGAAACCGGCGCCGGCGTCGATGCTTTCGTGGTGACCTCTAATGCCGCGCCGCCCATGCATTGTGTGATCATCGGGCTGGCCGATGATATCAGCGTGGCCAGTGCGCGGCGAGCCTGCGCCGCAGCCAACGTGTTCGTGGCCGAAATCATATCGCTGGGGACGCGCCTGCAGCGCTGGGATACCGAATCCTTTGCCTATCTGCAAAAGACGCCTCCCCAGGTCGTCTTGTTGGTGGGGGGGCTGGATACCGGCGCCGTAGCGCCGCTAGAGAACGCCGCCGAGGTCTTGGTCACGCTGTACCGAGACATGGATGCCGAGGAGCGGCCGATCGTGATCTTTGCGGGCAACCAGGAGGCGAGGCGCCCCATCGCGGATATCCTCTCTCCGCTGTTCGATCTGCGCGTCGTGGAGAATGTGCGCCCCACCATGTCGATAGAGAGCTCCAGCGAGCTGCAGCGCGAGCTTGCCAGCGTGTATGAAGAGGCGTGTCTCTCCTCTCTGCCCGGCTTTCGCCGCTTACGCCGTTGGTGCACCGTGCCGCTCATGGCCACGACCCAGGGGCTGAGCAATATCTGGCGCTTTATGGCCAGGCGCAACAACCTGCCCCAAGGGGTCCTGGGCGTGGATGTGGGCGGAGCGACGACCTACGTGGGGGCGGCCAAAGAGGACCTGTACCAGTGGGCTATTGGGGCGGACCTGGGAACGAGCTATGGCATCCAGCGGGTGCTCGGCTTGGGTCAGATCGACGATGTTCAGCGTTGGCTGCCCTTGCCGCTACAGAGTGACGATGTGTTGCAGCGCCTGGAGAACGCCTGGTTGCGGCCCACTAGCATCCCTCAAAGCATGGAGGACCTATTGCTTGGTCACGCCGTGGCTTGCCAGGCACTCACCTTCACCATGCGGCAAATGCAGGACCAGTACTGGCACTCTACAGCAGGATCCGCCTCGCTGACCCCGTCGTTCGATCTCATCGCCGCGCGAGGAGGCACCTTTTCACATACGCCCCAGGATGGCCTGACCATGCTGACGCTTTTGG
>CAYQDH010000161.1:0-7686 GCA_964416075.1 uncultured Anaerolineales bacterium
CATGTCATGTTCCATGAGCGCGGGATCGGCGATTTCGGCGCCCTCGAACCGCCACGGTGGGATGCTCTTCGCCGGGAACCTGGACCAGGAGTGGATTTTTCCGCGAATGTCAGCGCCAGCGCGCACTCCCCACACCAAGCCCTCGAGAAGCGAAGCGCTTCCCAGTCGGTTAGCGCCGTGGACCCCTGTACAAGTGACCTCACCCGCAGCATACAAGCGCTCCAGGTTGGTTCGTCCCCACTCATCCACCCACACACCGCCACAGAAATAGTGCGCAGCGGGCACCACGGGGATCGGCTCCCGCGCCGGATCGACGCCGTACTCCAGGCAACTCGATCGGATGTTAGGGAATCGCTCGGCGATCTTTTCGGCCGACATGGCCGAAGCGATGTCGAGATAGACGTGTGTGGCGCCGGTGCGTAGCATCTCCTGGTGGATACCACGCGCTACAACATCCCGTGGTGCCAGATCCTTCCACTCGGGGGCGTAGCGATGCATAAAGGGTTCGCCGTTCACATTCAGCAGCCGTGCACCTTCCCCTCTGAGCGCTTCGCTGATCAGGAATTTGGCCTCGCCCTGGTGATAAAAGGTGGTGGGGTGGAACTGGACGTATTCGGCGTTTAGGATGCGTGCTCCCGCACGGTAAGCCATGGCCAGGCCATCGCCAGTGGCCCCCTCGGGATTGGTGGTGTGCAGAAAGATCTGGCCCAACCCCCCACTGGCGAGGATGACGGCTTTGGCCAGGACGGTCTGCACGTCGCCCGTCTTTTGATCTAGGATATAAGCTCCAACACAAGACAAAGGCTCATAGATGGCCAGGCGATCCAAAGAATGGTGTGCTGGCGTCAACAGATCGATCGCCGTATAGTCCTTCAGAAGTTGGATGTTGGGGTGTCCCTGCAGAGCCGCCATCAGGTGTTCCTGAATGGCTCTGCCGGTGGCGTCATTGACGTGCAGAATGCGACTGGTCGAATGGGCAGCCTCGCGAGTGAGCTCCAAATGGTGCTGCGGGTCCAGGGTAAAGGGGACGTGATACTGCTCGATCAATAGATCGTGCACCAGGCGCGGCCCCTCATGGGCGAGGATTTCTACAGCGCGGCGGCTGTTCATGCCATCGCCAGCACGGATGAGATCCTCCATCAGTTGCTCCGGCGAATCCTCGCCGCCGCGATAGATGATCCCCCCTTGAGCATAATAAGTGTTCGATTCAAGAGGATCCGTCGCCTTGGTCAAGATGAGAATGCGGCAATTCTTATCCTCGGCAAGCTGCATCGCTGCTGTGGCGCCCGCAATGCCACACCCGATAATCAGGACATCGCATTCCAGAATCTGAGCCGACTCTGCCATTTTAGCCTACCTGTAACATTGTCTGCAGAGCCATGCGAGCCCCTGCAGCAGTTTCCGAATCCACTTGGACCACGTTCAGTGCCTGGCCATCCCGAAGGTTATCGAGGATATGCAGGAGGTCTTGTATCGTCGTCATGCCCATGTTCTTGCATCTCATCACGCGCAAGGGAATGACGTGCTTGTCGGGATGTTCGTGTTGCAAGCGATTGACCAGGTTCCATTCTGTCCCTATGATGATGGTCGATCCTGATGGCGCCTGCTCTACGGCTCTGATAATCGCTGTCGTTGATCCCGATAGGTCAGCTTTCGCTACCACCTCTTGGATACACTCGGGGTGCACGACCACAAGACAACCGGGGTATTCCTGGCGCGCCTTGTCCACATCCTCTGGCCTAAAGGCGGAATGCACATAGCAATGCCCCCGCCACACCACGACTCGATTGTCCTGTAGCGTTTGAGCATCGGTGCCACGGAAAGGATCCCACAGACCAATCTTCTCACGGGATATCCCCATGCCTGAGGCGGTGTTGGTGCCTAGGTGCTCATCGGGCAGGAATAGCAGGTGACCAGCGCGTTCGAATGCCCAGCGGAACATCTTGGCAGCATTTGCAGAAGTGCAGACCGCCCCTCCCCGGCGCCCCACAAACGCTTTGACGTCGATGGTCGAGTTCTGGTAGGTAATGGGGATGAGATCGCCATCCCACAGGGAGGATAGTGCAGTCCATGCGCTGGGAACATCGTCTGAGGAGGCCATGAGAGCCATTGGACAGGTGGCCTCGATCTGAGGCTGGATGACGACCTGCTCCGGGGCACAGAGCACCGCCGCCGTTTCGGCCATAAAGTACACGCCGCAGAAGACGATGTACTTTGCATCTCGCACGTCCGCCGCTCGCCGCGACAGTTCCAGGGAATCGCCACGAAAGTCGGCAAACTGGATGACCTGGTCACTCTGGTAGTGATGGCCCAAGATGACCACACGATTGCCCAGGGCGCGCTTGGCACGCCAGGTGGCCGCCACTTTTTGTTCTTCGGTCCAAGAATCATAGCGAGAATGTTCGATCATGCCTGTTTTCCTCCCAGAACCGGTCCATCGAGGATAATATCCAGGCTGATATCCAAGGCTTTCACGGAATGGGTCAGTGCTCCCACCGAAATAAGGTCCACGCCGGTAGCCGCCACAGCGGCAATGGTGTCGAGGGTGACCCCGCCGGACGCCTCCAATTCCGGCCTGGGCTTGCCACGCGCGTAGGCCTGGGTACGCCGAACGGCCTCTCTCATAGTGGCCTGATCCATGTTGTCGAGCATGATGCGATCGACCTGAAGGGACAGCGCCTCATCCAGCTGCTCCAGTGATTCCACCTCAACCTCGATAGGCAGCTTGCTTTCTTGCTTGCGCACCATCTGCACCGCTCGAGTGATGCTGCCCGCTGCCTGGATATGATTGTCCTTGATCAAAACCATATCATACAGACCGATGCGATGATTCATCCCGCCGCCCCGCTCGACCGCCAGCTTGTCCAGGACGCGCAGCCCGGGGGCGGTCTTGCGCGTATCCAGGATGCGTGCTTGCGTGCCAGCGACCGCCTGGACATAGAGCCCGGTCAGCGTAGCGATGCCGGACATGCGCTGCAGAAAGTTGAGCGCTGTGCGTTCGGCGATCAGGATTCCAGGGCCATGTCCCGATACCTCAGCCGCGATATCACCCCGATGCACCGCGCTTCCTTCTTTCACAAGGGGTCGAAAGCAGATCTTCCGATCCACCTGCAGGAACACCTCGGCCACGATGTCCAGGCCGGCGATGATGCCTTCAGCTTTGACCAGGAAGATTCCTTTGAGCGGCACCTCCTCGGCGATGATGGGCACACTGGTCACATCACCAGGGCCGATATCCTCGGCCAAAGCGTTAAGAACGATCTGTTTCACGTGCTCGGTAATGGCCATGAACGCTCTCCATTGGAAACTCACTACTAGTATCGGGCATTTTACACCCACCGTGAGGTTACAGCAAAGACATATTAAAGTATACTGTCCGGGTTACGTAGGCTGCGAGACCATACCAAACAAGATGAGGGATGCACTGTGCAAGGAGATCCGGTCACTATTGATGTTACGCCCAAGGTAGTCCGAGCCGATCGCCACGCCTTGATCGAGATGCGGGTTGCGCCCGACCTCGGCTCGGTGGGCCAATTCGATGCCGATGTTCCTTACGAGATAACCTATTACCCCATGGAGGAGTTTGCCGAGCGGAGTGGTTGGCCCGCAAAAAGCCAGGATGTCCTCTACGCGGAGCAGGGCACTCTGCGCTTCTCCAGGTACCTGGAAGGCGAACAGGAGCATTGTTTCGAGGTCAGAGAGTGCAGGGGCCAGGAGAAGGTGCTGGTCGGTTCGTGCCGCGTGTATTCGCTCGCTGACGATCTTTTCACGCGCAGGCCCTATAAAGGCGATCTACACATCCATAGCTCGCGTTCGGACGGGAGGGAGACACCGGCATACGTGGCGGGAGTCAGCCGCCGCATCGGCCTGGATTTCAT
This sequence comes from uncultured Anaerolineales bacterium, assembly GCA_964416075.1. GTDB lineage: Bacteria > Chloroflexota > Anaerolineae > UBA1429 > UBA1429 > CAYQDH01. The sequence goes on from CAYQDH010000161.1 coordinate 3,879, forward strand.
GGCCGTAACGGATCACTACCAGTACCCGCCCTCCCTAGAGGCACAACAGGCCTTCGAAGGTATCCCCGTAGATCTACAGATCATGCCAGGAGAGGAGATACATCCGCCCGAGAACCCTGTCCATATCATCAACTTCGGCGGTCGCTATAGCATCAATGCTCTCTTGAAAGAGCCGTGCTATCGCGCCGAGGTGGCCACGATAGAGTCGTCTCTGGGCCAGCTGCCGGCAGGGGTGGATTGCTATCAGGCCGCTTCGTGTATCTGGTGCTACGATCAGATTCGGCAAGCCGGAGGGCTGGGCATATTCTGTCATCCCTACTGGGTCAGCAACGCGCGCTATACTCCTTCCGGCGCGATAACGTCGTACCTGTTTGATCGCCAACCTTTCGATGCCTTTGAGCTTCTAGGCGGCTATTACCGGTCTGAGGTCGATTCCAACACCCTACAGGTGGCTCGCTACCACGAGGAAAGGGTTAAGGGCAAGCACATCCCTATCGTTGGCGTAAGTGATGCTCATGGTTGCGAGTGTGGACAGCTATTTGGCTGGTATTATACTGTGGTCTTTTCCCCGACCCTGGCGTACTCGGACCTCAGGCAGAACATTATGGATCTGTACTCTGTCGCGGTCGAAGCAATGCCGGGCGAAACGGTGCGCGCCTACGGACCTTTCCGCCTGGTCAAGTACGCACTCTTTTTGCTGCGCGAGCTATTTCCCAAGCACGATCGCCTCTGCCAGGAGGAGGGAGAGTGGATGCTCAAGCATGTGGCCGGAGATGCGGCAGCGGCCTCTATGTTAGGAGGATTTCAGGGGCGCACGGGCGCTTTGCTCGAGGGGTACTGGCAGCGGGAGCACGCCTAGCCGGGCGAATGCGACTGCACGTGATCTCCCTTGGCTGCATCACACCAAGTTGATGAACACTACGGCTCCCATGGCTAGGGCCATGCCCAAAGATTCAAGACGGTTGATGCGCTCTTGCCAAACCAGGCGAGCGAAGATCATGGTGAACACCACGGCGACTGCGCTGTAAAAGGGAAAGACCACGATGCTGGGAAGGCGATCGAGGGCGCTCACCAGGGACAGGTTAGACAAAGCATTGCACAGCCCTAACAGCAGGCCGGGGAGCAAGTCTTGGAGTGTTGTGCCCTGCCGCTTGTGAAACCACACCAGGGAGGAGATGATGGCAGCCGTGCCGAACAGTGCTGCCAGGAAAAGCGAATCCTGGCCCTGTATGCCTCCCTGGTGAAAGGTCTCGATGGTCAGCATGCCCAGACCGTTGCTGACGAGCAGGCTAGTCATTAGCAGAAAGGCCCTGAAGGGAATGCGCTCACCGTTAGCCGCCTGGCCAAAGCCGAGCACGGGCAGTGAGACAATGGCCAAGCTGGCTCCGGCGACCTGCAGGTTCGTCACCGGCTCGCCCCATAGGACAATGGCCCCGATGACCGGCACCAATATCGCCAAGCGAGAGACGGCCATGCAGATTGTCACACCTCTAAGTCGCATGAATGGTAACGTTAATGCATAAGAGTTTACATAGAAGAGTCCGGTGATGAGGCCCCACATGAGGGTGGATGTGTCAGGCTGGAACCCTTCCCCGGTTGCGGCGCGGATCAGATGAAAGCACGTAGCACTCAGGTAGTTGATGGCTCCGACAGCCCAGAGGTTGCATCGTCTTCCCTGCGCGTATCGCACCACGAGGCTAAAGCTGGCCGAGAAGAACGTAGCAGAGAAGAGTGAGAGCACTTCTTACCCCTTGGATGGTGTGGAAGCATGGGGGGCTTCAAGGCCCGGGAGGATAACGACCTTCATCGCGTTGCGCTGGTCGACAGCCTCCAGTGCCAGGGTCGCCTGGGACAAGGGATAACGATGAGTGACCATGCCGGAGAACGCTTCCGGGTGCTGGCGGATCAGGCTAATGGCGCGAACCATGTGGCGCGTATCGCTCACCCAGACACCCTGAATGCGCGCATTCTTACGCACCACGCTCTCAAAGGGGGTGATCGCCATATCGCCGACGGGTGTGCCAAAGCCGACTAGAGTAAGGGTCCCACCGTGTCGCAGCAGCTCCAATCCTTCCTGCGCTGCGGAGGTGCTGCCGGATGCCTCGACGACTAGATCGGCACCCTGCCCATGAGTCAAATCGTGAACCGCCTGCAGCCTGGCCTCACGAGTGGTGGTGTTGCGGTTCAGCAACAACGTAGCGCCAAGCCGCCGGCATAGCTCGAGGCGCGCTTCGGTCCCGCCAATGACGACGACCTGCGCGGCGCCCCCCGCGCGTGCGAGAGCGGTAGAAAAGGCCCCCAGCGGGCCTGGCCCCAACACCACGACCGTGTCCCCGAGTTGAACAGGAGCCAGGTCGAAAGCGTGTGCCGCTGTGGCTCCCGAACAGCTGGCAGCAACATAGAGAGCAGGATCGTCCTGCTCGCTGAGGGGCGCCATGGGCGTGCGGAGATCCAGGATGATGTGCGTCGCATAGCAGCCAGTGAGATGGGGCGGGACATCAAAGGACCGGTAAATGCCGTACACCCAGCGCTGCGAGCACAAAGCAGGCTCATGCAGGACGGCGCATGCATGGCACTGGCCGCAGGTGACGCCTCTTTCCCAGAGGACGCGGTCCCCGGGAACCAGCTGCCGACCGTGAATGTCTAGTCTGGGTCCAGCTGTATCGACGATTCGTCCGACGCCTTCGTGCCCCAAGATGATAGGCAAAGGGGTACGTGGATCGCGGCCATGCCACATATGCACATCCGAACCACAAACACCAGCTGCTTCAACCTCCACGAGCACCTGCCCGGGCTCAAGATGCGGGACCTCCACAGATTCTACGCGCATCGTTTCGTCGAATTGACGCAAGACAACCACGTGTGCTTTCAGTTTCTTGCTCCCTTGGCCATTTGCAGGCTACTGGCTACATCAGGCCCAGACTTTTCATAACACAGCCTATTTGGATAGTACGCATGAGAGAGCTATACTAAGCAACTTCCCAAAAGGCCGCATGATTATAGCGCGCGCCGAGTGGGAACCAAAATCATCTCTATGGGAGTCTGGAAAATGGGTTTGTTTGGTCGCAAGAGCGGTGGGGGGCGGCGTTGCTCCGACTGCAAGTCCTACGTGATGGTGGAAGGTTACGGCTACTGCGCCAAGATGGTTCCCGCGAGTGTCAACGTACGTCTGCTCTCCGCGGCGGGTCTCAGGCGTCAATGCGTGCGTTGTCCGGAAGCGATGACTTGCGAAGACTGGCAGGCCAAGTAAGCGGCCTGAGAAGGCATGAAATCAAGGGGCACGGTCCCTGGTGTAACCAGCTGTGCCCCTTTGATGCGCGAGTGTGTGGAGCCTGGATCTAGGCTAGAGGGCGACGAGCCACGAGGACTAAATCGCCGCTCTCGTGTGGATCGAAAACGTCTCCTCCATAGCTCCCGTACAGGTGCAAAGCCTCAAGGCCGACCTGACGAATGCCCTCGCTTAGCTCCTGTTGGTGCCAGGGGCGCAGTTCTGTCTGTCCGACAGCTGACTGCCAGGGTTCGTCCCCGTCTTTGTACAGGGTGACCATGTTGAAGCGCAGGGTTATGGGGCCGAAATCGTAAAAGCGGAAGAAAAGCCACTCTCGGCCTTCTTCGCGGTGTGCCTGTGGCGGCATGAATCGCTCTTGGCGCAGCAGAACCTTGTCCAGATTCCGATTTTGAACCACCAGGATAGCGCCGGGATTCAGAGTGGCTGCAAAATCGGCCAGTGTCTCGTGCAAGGCCTGTGCATCGGTGATGTGAGGGAGTGAGTTGCCGAGGCAGAGGATCGCGTCGAACGCGCGGTTGA
>CAYQDH010000161.1:7696-10395 GCA_964416075.1 uncultured Anaerolineales bacterium
GTCGGCGTCAATCCCTGCGGCGCGCGCGTTTACCCTTGCCCTCTCGATCATGTTGGAGCTAATGTCCGTACCCGTTACCTGGTACCCCTCCTTAGCCAGTGCGATAGCGTGGCGTCCTGTTCCGCAAGCCGTATCGAGCACGGTCCGCACGTGATAGTCCTGAAATAGAGACCTAAAAAAGGGCATCTCAAAGGCCAGGCGCGCTTCCCAGTTCACAAACCGGTCATAGTTTTCCGCCAGATCGTCGTACAAGGGTACCTTGGTCATGAGGAGACCTTGCGCGCTTGCTGGTAAGCCTTGAGCGTGGCCGGTCCTACGCACTCGGCCGCTTTGGCGCACCAATCCAAGCAGGTGACGCCTTGCTCTCGGAAGACCCATGCTTTACACACCGGACAGCGGCTTCGGAACTCGTCGGACCAAATCTCGACCTCGGTTTTGCAGTGAGGACAGCGAATATAGTAAGGCGCCAGTTCCTTAACTGCCCGAGACCCCGGACATGATTTATCCATAAGGCCTCCTCACTCACGTTTCCTAACCATGGATCAAGGCGGGTAAGCAATGGGTGCACACCCACAAGCTTTGCCCCTTGACCCGACAAGGGATCAGTACGGCATACTCTTCGCTGACTTGGCAACGGAAGCAGGTCTGTGCCATATAGGTCGTGCCTCGCTCCTCTGCCTGGGCCTCGGCTGCTTGGGCATCAAAGGCGGTGGCCTCGCGCGTCTCGATGGTCAGTGCGCCGGTAGGACACACGGACAGGCAAAATCCTGCGCCATCGCATAATTCCTCGCGTAGTACCTTGGCTTTGCCATCGACAATCTCAATCGCCCCTTCCGCACAGGGCGTCACACACAAACCGCAGCCCGTGCACAACTCTTCATCGATCTTGACAATCGCACGCCTTGCCATACCCTAGTCTTCTCCTTCTGTTTCCGATTGATCTGAAAGGATGATCTCAAAGGGAAGCATGATGGCGCCCTGGGGGCATACATCCTCGCAGTCGCCACAGTAGGCACATTGTTCCTCATCCAGCAAGATAGCCTTTTCCGTAAGGCTCAATGCGCCGGCAGGGCATGAGGCTACGCAATCCCCGCACAGAACACAAAGGCCGCGATCTATCTCTGGCATAACTTGATGGGGCATTTGCTCCTCGTCATATCCTGGGGATGCTATCCGCAGCACTTGTTCGCGATCCATCTGCTTGCGTAGCGCCCTCCGAGAACCATCATCGATCTTTAGGGGCATTGTAGCACGGTTGCCGTGTCTACGCAGTGATTTTAGTCACATGGTCTTATTGCTGGGCCAAAGTCTCCAGAGCCCCAACGTCGGCGATCTCGATGATGCCGCGTTGCAGCCGAATCCACTTCTGTTCCTCAAAGTGCGAGAGGGTACGTGCTACCACCTCTCGCACGGTACCCAGGCGAGCAGCCATCTCTCGCTGGGTCAAGCGGTGGCCTGTCGATGCGCGAGCTGTTTCAAGCAACAGCCGTGCGAGTCTCACGGGTACTGTGCGCAGGGCCAGGTCCTCAACCAAGCCTGTCATCTGGCGCAATCGGCGAGCGAGGTCGATGGCTACCGCAAGGGCCACGGTAGGAAAGCATTCCATAAGGCGCAGAAAATCCTCACGCGAGATCCTTAGTATCGTTGCTCTGGTAATAGCTTGGGTGGTAGTGGGTAGGGGCCCCCCATCTAGAGCCGGGACCAGATAGAAAGCCTGGCCGGGCTGCAATGGAGTGATCACCTGCTCACGACCCTGGGGCGACATTTTGAAAGCACGTAGTCTGCCCGAGACGACCAGGTAGATCGCCGAGCAAGGCTCGCTCTCCAGGGCCAGGATCTGGCCTCGGTCGAGTGTGACGACACTGGCCAGCTGCACTATCTCCTCGATTTGTCTGCAATCCAATCCTTGAAAGAAACTGTGACCAGCCAAGTTCCGCTGGACAAGGTCCATGCGCATCTCCTCTGCGGGGTTAAGAGATTATAGCACATAAACGCGGGTTGCGTTGCACTCGAGCCCATATTACAATGGGACCGATCTTCAACCAATACGGGTTACAATCCGGACATGAGCAGTGTATATCCTTTGATCAATACCAAGATCCGGACACCTCGCCGGCGCCAGAATTCCTTGCGCCGCGAGAGGTTGCTGAATTTCATCCACTCACACGTCCAATGTAAGTTGATCCTCATTGCCGCTGGCGCCGGGTATGGTAAAACGTCCCTGATCATCGACTATGCCCACGATACGGACCTTCCAGTTTGCTGGTATAGCCTGGACGCGGGCGATAAGCAACTGGCGGTTTTTGTGACCTATCTGGTACACTCGTTGCGTCAACGGTTCCCCCAATTTGGGCAGGGCGTGCTAGACGTGCTCAATGGGGCACAGGATGGAGACGGTGAGGATGTCGATCTTTTATCCAGGCTCATTGTCGATGCCATAGAGCAGACGATTCGGCAGTACTTTGTGCTGGTTCTGGATGATTACCACGAAGTGATAGACAGCGAACCTGTTAACGCTCTGCTCGACGCATTGTTACGGTACCTTCCCGAAAACTGCCATATCATCCTGGCGTCGCGAGGCATACCGCGACGTCTCACCCTCACCCGCCTAGTGGCGCGCCGGGAAGTGACCGGATTGGGGCAGGAAGACCTGCGCTTTACACCGCCGGAGATTTATGCGCTATTGCACAGCTTGGGCA
>CAYQDH010000162.1:0-10359 GCA_964416075.1 uncultured Anaerolineales bacterium
CCGTCAATGGGCTGACCTGCACGGAGTAGAAGGGACCCTCCAGTCGGTGTTCAGACACCTTCCAGGGGGATTCGGAAGATACCATCTTGCTGGCAGAGGACTCGGGAACACTCGTAGGCTCGATAGCCAGCACGCGATAGCCGATCGAAGGCACCTCGGGTGGCACAAAGCAGCCCACACGTTGCCCCCCTCGATCGATGGCCTGCACAGCCACTGAGCGCCCGGTCTCCAAGTCGACCAAGCGCTCGGCACCCAGGCCAGGGACAGAGGCCAAGGCCACCCTTCCCCACCCCAGGCCATTGAACACCAAAACACGTGCGCTCGGATCATCTGTCTTGTCCGGCAACGTAGAGATCCGGGAACCCAGTGCAGCCAGCCCATCGGCGATCACAGCGTCAAAAGCCTCGTTCGCCAGCGCGGACCACCTCGCGCGTAGCTGGGCATTGAGAGCCAAGTTTTCCTCGTATGCACCGTTCCAGGCGTGATCGGCGAGATGGATCAGGTTGGTCCATCCTTCGGCCAAGCGCTGCCGATGGACCGCGTACCAGTTCTCATCGAGCGTGCGGATTACCGCCGCCAATTTGTCGGCGAGCGCAGCGCGTTCCTGCGCCCGCCGCCAGGCCGCGAAATAGCAGGCCATACTGGCGGGCCAGGCATCCCAGGACGTGCCCCATTCACCCTTGTAGAGGGGTACCTGGATGCGCCGTTCGCTAATCTGGGAGTCGATGGCCTCCCAGAATTGCTTGTGCGACGCATTGATCAGCCGGGGATACATCCAGCCCTGGGCATTGTAGGCAGCGATCGTGGCCACCTTTTTGGCCCCCAGATCAGCCGAGCGCGGCGAAAGGTCGCCATAGCACCCCACCAGAGCGAGAGCATCAAAGGGGTACGCCTCGCCCAGGTGTTCATAGCGCTGTAGAACCTGGTCATGGATGGCTGTGTTGGTCGCTCTCAGGCCGCGCAGCACAAAACCACCCTCCACATAGTCCTCGTTGCGCCGCCGCACCAGGATGCGCTGGCCATCCGGGCCCTCCCAACTAAAAAGCGGTGGTTCCTCCAGCCTCTTGGCCCAAGGGCATTCGTAGGGCAAGATCGACTTGACCAGATGCCCGATGCCACACTCGGCCAGGATCGTGGCCATGGCCCAGGTGATCGTGGGCGTCTCCTGGTGGTTGGCGCAGGTTATGTCGAGTCCATGGTCTTGGGACCAGTGGCGAGCCGGGTAGAGCCCGCGAATGAGCTCCTCCAGGCTGCTATCCTGGGTCAATTGCATGTTGGGGATGGGGTTCAGGGTGATATTTCCGCGGCGGATATGCTGGAAAAGCCTTTCCGCCTGATCGGGGTAGTGATCCAGAAAGAACTCGACCTCCCGAGAGACCACCATGTTATAGTGATTGCGCATCGCCTCTGGCTCATCCGCCGTGGATTCGGCCAGCCGCATCTCAGCCTCGACCAGGCAGGCATCATCCGCCCGACACGCCTGTTCATCGCTGTAGGCCCAGCAATAGTCCGTGCAGACATCAGACAACAGATAGAGAGACCACGGCCGATGGTGACCCACGCCGACGGTGGCCAACCATGTTTGGCCGGCGATGGTCAATCGCACAGGAGCGTTGTCGATGGCATGATAGCGATGCCAAAGCGCCGGTGCGTAGGCGCGATACTCGCGTATCCCGGGCATGATAGCGACCGGAGTGGTTACCTGATCGCCTCCGCCAGCGATGAGCACCGTAGCCTGGACAGCGGCATCCAGCCTGCTTTCGATGGTCAAGGTGATCCACTGGCAAAGACCACCATCGTGGTCGCCGTAAAATATCGTCTCTCTGGTCTCTAGAATGGACAGATCGTCACTCGACACGGGCTCGTTCCTTTGCGCCTGTTCAGGCCATACTCAGCATTTCGCAGCCGACCATGGAGGTGAAATCGGCCAGAAGGGGTCGCAGATCCCCGTAGGTGGCCATCCAGTGGTGTCCCAGCCCCTGATCAGTAATCCAAGCCAAGACATGTCGGTAATCCGAGGCGAAACGCACTTCCAGTGGATTACCCGGGAAGACCATCGTGGTCTCGATAGCCTCGCCGTAGAGCACGCCCAAGCGATAGCCGCCCATAGCGGGCACGAGGTTCACCAATGTACAGGGTCCGGGGCGCGCGGTAAATAGGCAACACAGCCCCCGGTTCATCAGGCGCACCGGCCCCAACGTGATATGCTGGGGCCCACAAGCCAGCGAGAACGCGCCAGAACCACAGTGTGATAGGACTAGGCTGTTGTGCGCGGGGACAGGGTCCAGAACATCGGTATTGTGTACGGGCGCACCGGTCAGCTGGGTCAGGAGGAGCATCCCTAGAGCGCCGTTGATATCGCCCTCGCAGCCAACGGGGACGCCCTGCTCGCCTAACAGTGATGCGGCCAGGCATACCTTGCCCATCAAATGCGGGTAGCAGCCGATTGCCACCGCGGCGAGACCCTGCTCATGGATCATCTCCTTCAGGGTCAGGTAGACTTGCATCGACTCGCGCCCAGAGTCATCGGATACACATACCGTGCCCACCTCGGCCTTTACCTCAGCCCAGCGCTCCATGGCCACCTGGGGCGGAACTGCGTCGGCGCGCGCGAGAAATTGGGCAGTATCGATGCCGACGATGCGGGGGCCAAGAACCTTTTTCATGGCCAGTTCATGGGCGGTGGTCTCGGTCATCCCTTCCACTCGGTGCCCCATAAAGCCCAAGCGAGCCCTGCGCAAGCTCCGTCGGGTAGCCGCGGCCAGCGCCAGATCATGGGCACGCCGCAGAGCCTCTTGTGAGCCCAGGTCATCGTAGAGCACGCAGTAGGAACGCCCCAGCGCTTTGAGCATGAAACCAAGTTGCTGCATGCCACACAGAGAGCCAGTCTCCATCCCCGGGCGCGCCCAGGCGATGAGGGGGACATCGCACTCTTCGAGGAGATCCAGGACCAGATAGTCCTCGAACCACGAGGCCGCCACGACACACAAGGCATCCACACGCTGGTCGTAGAAATAGCGGCCGGCCGCGGCGGCCAACTCTGGATCGGTGACCGGCTGTCCATAGGCACAGAGCGTCAGTTGCTCGTCAAGCGCATGCCACGAAGCGGCCAGGCGCTCACCCAAGATGGGAGCCTCGCCAGCGCCCACCTCCAGAGGACTGGCTACGACAACGATACCTAGACGAATCGGCGTTTTCATGGGCTATGATCCTACTTCAGATTGATGGGCCAAGACCAACAAATCGCAGGTCACGTCTCTCTCCCTCGGCCATAAGCACCGCCACGCCCTAGCCTCGCAGGCGACCAAACTCGTCCAGCATCGCCATAAAGTTGTCATAGTTTGTCCCCACAGCAATGCTATGTGACGATCCGAGGATAAACGCGCCCTCCTTGGCAACCTCCATGGCGTGACGAACATCCTGCCGCACATCCTCGGCAGTACCACTGACCAGGTGCTCCACCAGCACCCCGCCCCAGAGGGTCAAGCGCCCCTGGGTGGCCTGGCGCAGACGAACAAGGTCCATGCTGGCGGTCGCTTGGATAGCCTGGTAAGCATCGATGCCCGCTTCCAGAAACCCATCCAGGATCGCCCAGTTGTTGCCACAGGCATGTTGCACGAACAGGAGGCCGGCCTGGTGCGCAGCACGCACGTTGGCGGCCAATGCGGGATAGCAGTAACGCCGCCAGAAGGACGGCGACATAAAGGGCCCCGACTTGAACGCCCAGTCGGTGCCATCCAGCACACCGTCGTATCCCCGGTTCACCCAGTGCCCTTGCGCTGTGTAGGCGGAGGCTAACGTAGACTGTAGAGCGCGATCCATCAGTTTCGGCTGCTCGACCATCAGAAGCAGAGATCGCTCCATGCCTCCCGGCTGCACCCATTGGTCAGCCCGCGGAAAGGGGCCGAGGATAAAGCGGTCTCCGCCCAACGCCTTCACCACCGCGTCCACCATCTCGTAGACTGACGGATCAGGCTCGCGATGATCAAAGGAAAGGGGCAGTTCCTCCTGGAGTAAGGGGCGAGTCCACTGTTGCGGATCATAGACCAGGGTGATGTCCTGCGTTAGCTCCGAGTACTTGAACACGCGCCCATCGGGGTATTCCCAGGTCACCGGATCAACCCGGCGGGGAGCTTCAGGCCGATACCCTTTCGGAGGTACAAGACCGAGCGTCTGGGCGCAGAGATTGACGATATCGACAAGATCGAGCTTTCTGTATAGAGCGATGGTATCCTCGATGAGGCTCTGTACAACCTCGTCGCGGCGCCCTTCCCAATAGGCGATCTGGCACCTCGCCTTGGCGCGCGCATAGGTTTCATGCCCCAACACACGGGCCGCGGTATCCGCATCGATCGCGAACTCGCCCAGAGGGACCTTATCTGGAATGCCACCCTGAAGAGCTACGCGTACTCGATCCTTCCCGTTTTTCGCCATCTGGCCAATCCTTTGCCTCATCGGAGGTGAAGAAACCGCGCCACTCGATCGTGAAGCGCCGGAACACACGATCGCCCATGCAAACCATGCGCCGGGGAGAGAATATACTTAACGCAGGGGAGCGTCAAGCGCCATATTGGGCACAGGCCACGGCGTCAGAGCATGACACTTGCCATTCAGCATGGATGGATCTTGAAAGCGTTTGTCAGCACGCATTCAATCGCGTATATTCCGCTTCGTCATCTCATGACGAGCCCACGAAGAGGAGTCGTATGGATACTGAACCAAGACGTCCGCTCAGCCATGTACGGTCTTTGCTCGTTTTTCCCATCTTCCGGTATGCACTCGCTATGGTGATCCTCAGTCTGGCCTTTGGCATCTTTGCGCGGGAATTCAGTCGCGCGCATCTGAGCGACCTGCCGTTAGCGACACAGTGGCTGGCGGGTCACTATCTCAATCAACTCCACGGTCACATCCTCATTCTTGGGTTTGTCTTGCCCTCGGGCTTGGGGCTCATTGCCTACACGCTGCGGAGCGAGATGACTCCCACCGATGTAGGCCAGCTACGGAATCTGTTCACCGTCATGGCTCTCAGCTCGTTGGCCACGCTACTACTGCTGCTCTATCAGGGCATCACCACCGTCACGATGGTAGGCGAAAACCCCGCTCTTTCGCTGGATCAGATCGACCAGCAGCTCTTTTACGGGAACGCCGACCTGCGGACAATACTACATACGGTGTCGCACATCACGCTAGGGGTGTCGACAGCGTGGTACGCACTCAAGCTGCGCAGCATTCTAGGGCTCGCAGGTAACTATCATCGGCCCAAGACAACGTAAAGAAGCTGGCGGTTCTCTCGTCGGACGACTTACTCCGAGCCCAAAGACTGGTCAGGAAGCGGTTGACACGGGCGAGTGATAGGTTTATACTGGTGTTGTAAAGTACCAGTGCGTGCCATAGGAGCGGTGTAGTGACCAAAGCGATGCCAAGACCAAGTTTAGCCGTCGGTTTACCGTGCACCAGGGTAATGTATGCCCTGGTGCTTTTATATACCCTATAGGAGGTGTGCGCTCATGGACTCCGGCATGATCAGCAAGATCCAGAAGGCGAAGCGCTATGCAGAAGAACCCGCGAGGGTGCGTTTTGAGCAGTTCCGGGTGAGCTTTCAGGGTGAGCATGGTGTCTACGATGTCTCCTACGACGGGGGCAAGTGGACCTGCCAGTGCTCTTTCTTCCAGCAGCGCGGAGTATGCAGCCATACCATGACCATGGAGCGGCTTTTGGATCCCATGCTCAGGCCAGTCGAGGAGACTGAGACGGTCTAGGTAATCCCCATCTCCACTCACCACCCAGGGCGAAAGATTCCCCTGGGTGGTGTTTTTTTGGGGTCGCGGGTATAATCGTCGCTCGCGCGGTGCTGGATCGCGCACGATAAAGGTGAGGTGAGGTCATGGTACTAAGCGTGGGTGTGGACCTGATCGAGATCGCTCGCATCCGTCGAGCCATCGAGCGCTGGGGCAAGCGGTTCTTGGACCATGTCTATACGCCCGCTGAGGTGGCCTACTGCCGGGGACGCGCGCCAGAGTTGGCGGCCCGTTTTGCGGGCAAGGAAGCCATCTCCAAAGCCCTTGGCACAGGGATCTATGGCATCACCTGGACGGAGATGGAGATCCTGGCCGATCGCAGGGGCAAGCCCCTGGTGACCCTCTACGGACGGGCTCTGGCGCGAGCACAGACCCTGGGGCTCGACGAGTGGGCGATCAGTCTGACTCATAGCGATGAGAATGCTATGGCGTTTGTCGCAGCCACGAGCCAAAGGCCCCCGGGATGAGCCAGGAATTGAGGTCCCGCGAGCGTGTCCTGCTGGCCTATGCGCGGCGTGAGCCGGATCGGGTACCGATCATCTTTCGCACCATCGAGCCGCTAACGCATAGATGGCACAACCAGGTAGAGCGCGCCGAGTTCCTCCTATCATGGGGCGCCGATGATCTTTTGACCTTCGCCCTGCCCCTAGTGACACACCGCTCCGCGATCAGACGTGTGTGGCGTGAGGAAAGCCGGCCCTATCCCATCTTGCACCAGACCTGGTACACTCCGCAAGGTACCCTGCACGCGTCGGTTTATATGACGGAAGACTGGCCATCGGATGATGTGCCACTCTACAGCGACCATGCCTGGTCACGGGGGATCGATCACTGGCTCAAGACGGAAGAGGATCTCCGCGCCCTAGGCTATCTATTGCGCGATCCTCGCGAGAGCGAGCTGGAGCAGATACGCGCAGAGTATGCCGCGTTACGGCGGGAGGCCGATCGTCTGGAAGTGGTGTTACAGGGCAGCATGTATCCTGCACCCCTGTACGCCATGGGCCTGTTGGGTGGGCAAAGGTGTATCACTCTGGTGAGGGATGATCCGGACCTCTTTGCTGCGGTGCTGGCTGACATACAACGCTGGTCGCGCCAGAACCTGAGCTTGCTTCTGGAGCTTGGTGTGGACGTGGTCTACCGCTCGAGCTGCTATGAGACGATCGACTTTTACGCTCCTGTGGATGTCCGTCGCTTTTTTATGCCATTGCTGCGCGATGATGTCCGACTGTGCCATGAAGCCGGCGTGCCACTGCACAGTTTCGCCCAAACGGGAGTAATGCCTTTTCTTGAGGACTATGCTGCAATGGGCCTGGACATCCTGTCATCTCTGGACACGCGCGGAACGAACCCGATGGATCTGGCTCTGGTTCAGCAACGCCTAGCGGGACGTTGCTGCCTGATGGGCGGCGTTGACAATCGGGACCCCTTTGTCAGCGAGTCCGCAGCACAGATGGAGCGGACAGTGCTCGATGTTCTGCGCATTCTGGCGCCAGGAGGGGGGTACATTTTGTCGCCAGCCGGCATGATCTTCCCCGAAGGCAAAGAGGAGAATATCCGCGCCTTTATTGAGGCGGGGCGTCGCCATGGCGCGTATCCCCTGTCGTTTGCTCAAGGTTAGCCGGTGGGAGCTGGAGCGGCTCGATTGGGTCCCGCTCCAGCTCCCACCGGGCCTAGCGCAACACCCCCCCTTGCGTTAGGTAGATGCGGTAGATATCCTTGAACAGCCTTACGTCCTGTAGCGTATCCTGCCCGGAGGAGCGCACAGGGGTACCCTCCAATACCGCCCGCACAAAGGCCTCTGCCTCGCGCTTGTAGGACCAGGACCAACGAGCTTCGGGCAGCGGATGGCTGATCGTCTGCACCTTGCCGCCGCGAGAGATCTCTACTTGAGCGGGCTCGCCCTTTTTCAGTAGCGGAGGAGCCCAGGTCTTGACCCAGCCATCCTATGATAGGCCTGCCGTTTGCCGCAATCGCTGTCCTGGTGTACTCTGCCGCGTATTCATATCAGCACTCCCGCCTGAGAGCCGGTTCACTCGCGTAGTGATCGGCCAGGGGTGCGCTCTGGAGCGCTTATGCAACCATGGGGCATGGTTCAGCTTGATGAAAAGGGCAGAGTCGCCTCGATCCATCCATCGCATCGGGATCGGCCGTTGCTAAAGGCTGAACCGGAGAGCAGGTATCCGTTGATCCTGGCCTGGCCAGAGGGCCAGGATCAACCTATAAGCGACTGGCAAGCGACGCCATCTGGCGCCAACGCCATCATCCTGCGTTCCGTCCCCGGGAATGGGCTAGAGATTGTTCTAGAGTCCGTGCCGGCGTCGGAAGGCGTCCTAGTGAGGACGGAGGTGCTTAACCATAGCGCTGCGCCGCTCCAGCGCCTGCGTTTTCAATTCGGTGGCTTGCTCGACATCGGCCCCAGCCCCCAGTTTACCTACCCATCTAACTCGGGTTGGTCCATGCCCCTGGCCGCCCTGGGGCATGACGAGCTACTGTCGCTCAGCTATCCGGTCCATGCCTCTATGCAATGGGTCGACCTGTACACAGCCGAGCAAGGGCTCTATTTTGGGGTTCAGGATCCCCTGCCGTACTTGAAAACCCTCCTCATGGGGCTCCAGCACGGCCAACCGTACCTGGCCTGGGAGTATCCCTATCTGCAACTAGAGCAGGGCCAGACGCTGCGGATCCCGCCGCTACACCTGGCCTGGCACAGGGGAGACTGGCAAGCCGGAGCTGACCTATACCGTGAATGGATCGATCCCTACATCGTCCGGCCGGATGCGCCCCCCTGGTATGCCGCCAAGCCCGCCTGGAACTGGGTAGGGCTGCGTGGACAGTACGAGCCGCAGGCCTGGCATCACGCCAGCGATCTGTCCACATTGTCTGCACGCACCTCGGCCTTTGGCCCTGACCTGATCCAGCTCACCGCGTACACAGAGAACGGCCATGACACCGGCTATCCGGACTATGCCGTGGGCAAGAGCGTGGGTGGGCCAGAGGCGACCCGGAAAGCTGTGCAAGCCATCCACGACGCAGGTCGTCGCGCAAGCGTCTATGCAAACGGACGGCTCGTGGACCCGGCATCCTCGGTCAGCGAGAGGGCGCGTGAGGACTGGGGCGTAAAGGCCGGTTCAGCCAAGGAGGTGTGGCAGGAGGGGTATGGGCGGGTGACATTTGACGTCATGTGTCCCAGCGTGCAAGCGTGGAACAACCTGCTGATCGCCAAGCTGGGGGCACTGGTCAGGCGCCACCACTTTGATGGCTTGTACATCGATCAGGTCTGCGGAGCGCCCAGCCTTCCTTGCTATGCGTCGAACCACCCACACAGCAGACCGAACGAAGCCTGGGCCGCCTACAAGCCCTTCATGGCTTCGTTGCGCCTTGCTTTGCGCTCCATCAGGGCCGATCTGTTCCTGGCCACCGAGGGAGTGAACGATCTACTGGGTCAGTACTTTGATTCGATGCAGAGCCACGAAGATTGGGACCGGGCTATGCAGGGCCGTGGGCTCCTTTTGCCCGAGTTGTACCGCTACACCTTCCCCCGCCACCTGCTGAATGTCGGCTGCATCCGCGCCAACCAACATTATTATCTTCTTCTGGGACACACCCTGGGCGGCGGCTTTGATTTTGGTATCCAAGAGTTCGACGCTCTGACGCCGGAATTCGTGAGCGTCGCCAGATGGATCGTCGCGCAGCGAGAGAGGACCGATGAGATGATTCGAGACGCCAGGTTCTACCCCCTGCCAGACGTCGATGCGGACGGATATCGAGCCAACGCCTTCCTCAAGGACAACCGCCTACTTGTGATGGGGGCACAGCTTTCCAGTCCGGGGGAGCATGTGCCAGATAGCGTCCAAATTGCAGTGCCTTGGCCATACGATGGTGACCCGCTGGAGGTCATTGCAGACTCGACGGAAGGCTCAGTAGACGTCCCGATGAGTCGTCGCGGGGATCGCCTCCTCCTGGTTCTGCCGGGAGATGGGGCCGCCACCGTGGTGATCTCGGCGCGGCAAAGCGAAGCCGGGAGGTAGAGTGATGTCCATTCAGAGCCAGATCGAAATTGTGCGCCCTGGTTTTTCGTTGGGCACAGCGCGGCATGCCCTGTTCGACTTTGATGGCACCCTTTCGCTGTTACGCGAAGGGTGGCAAGAGGTCATGGTGCCTATGATGGTCGAGATCCTGATGGAGACCCCACACCACGAGTCACAGGGAGCTTTGACAGCCCTGGTGCGAGATTATGTCGACCGTCTCACGGGCAAAGACACGATCTATCAGATGATCCAGCTCGCCGAGGAGGTACGCGCTCGCGGCGCGGAGCCCCTCGATCCCCTGGCATACAAGTATCGTTACCTCGACCTGCTCTGGCAGCGGATCGCCCACCGCGTGCAAGGGGTCAAGGATGGGAGTATTCCCCGGGAGCAGATGCTGCTGCCAGGATCCATCGCGCTCTTGGAAGCGCTCAATGCCCGCGGAGTCACCTGTTACCTGGCCAGTGGGACGGACATCGCTTTTGTGCAGGACGAGGCGGAGGCCTTAGGGTTAACGCCGTACTTCTGGGGCGGCG
>CAYQDH010000163.1:0-1693 GCA_964416075.1 uncultured Anaerolineales bacterium
TCGTCCAGGTAATGGTAAAGCTTGTGGCCGATATCCACCCCGAGGGCACGACTGTGAGAGCGATCGGCGGCTCGGGGGCCAGGGTGTCAAACTTGACTGAGCAGGAGCCATGCGAGGCCTGGGTGTTCCCGGCGGTGTCGGTGGCCCAGTAGTAAACCTCCTTGCGCCCCTCGGCGTAATCCATCGTAAAGCTAATCTGCGCCGTCGTCGGTCCGCCGTCCACCGTGGCGGTGACCACTGGCTCGCTCTCGATCTGGTAATGGATCGCGGCTACCCCGCTCAAGGAGTCTTTTGCGGTGATGGTAAGTTTGACGGAGCCAGTATAGTACCCTCCCTCTGGCCTGGGCGGTACGGCGGTCGGCTCATCGCAAGTGGGTGCCGTGGCATCGTACTTGAACGCTCTCTCCAAAACCTGGCGTGTCCTGGGATCGCTGTTCCCCGCCTTGTCCTGCAACCAGGCATAGGCCGTATGTTCCCCCTCGCTACCCACAGAGATGCCCGTGATCTCTTCGATATCCTCCCCGGGGACATACGTCGCCGTCTCGATTCCACCCTGCAGGGGATCAATGTCCACCTGGTAATAGGACCCCGCGATGTCTCGAGCATCGCTGGGGTTGTCCCACAATAGGCCAAAGTCACTCTGGTTGTTGCTCCAGCCCTGCGGCGAGGATCGCAGGTTCGTCACCGCTCCCGGCGCGCCGGTGTCCAGGCCCACCCTCACCATCCCAATCTCCGACGGGTTCCCCGCCACATCACGAGCGCGATACTCGTAGTTATAGCCGCCATCCGGCCCACTGATGGTGATCGTGTCGCCGGCTGTCCACGTGCCGCTGCCCTCGAGACGGTACTCGATGGCAGCCACACCGGAACCCTCGCCATCGCTCGCTTCTAGGGTGACCCTCACGGGCGGCTCGACCCACTCCCCTTGCTTATCCACGGTATGCCCAACCGTCGGCGCCGAGCCATCCACCGCGACATTGAACTCGCCCGAGGTGAGAGGCTCCCCCAGGGCATCCAGGATGCGGAACTGGATGATGTTGGCCGTCGCCGAATCGATCAGCTCCTTGGTGGTCACGTCGATCTGCACGGTGGTCGTGACCCTGGAATGGGTCTCCAGGCCACTGTTGGACCAGAGGCTCCAGTGCGAGCCACCATCCGTGGTGAAGCAATACTCCGCCGTGTCCTCCTGCAGGCCATCCGTATTCGTGACGCTGATCGAGACGGTCGTGGGCCGGCCGGCCCAACCGATGGGGGCCAGGAAATCCCAGGACGTGGCGTCGATGGTGGCATCTTTAGCCAGGACTGGGCCGCGGCGTATGCCGGATAGGGGCGTAACGATAAAGAGGAGCACGAGGAGCAGATGGAGTAAACCCGATCGCTGCGCTAAAGCAATCCAAGATAGACCCGTCCTGCGGCATGGCTTCATGTGGAACCCCTCTATGACTGCATCGCTGGGGACCGCAGGACGTCAGAGCGCCGGCGTTCGACCCTCCCCCTCCCACGTGTCGATGTCCAAGCCATCTATCACCGAGACGGATCTCCCTGCCAAAAGATACGGCAGTTATTGGAAAACTCGAAATATCTCGAATTCCCGCCGTTCTTCGTAATACCCCATGGGCTGCCGCCCGTCTGAGCGCGAATGACAGTTCTGTACCGCGATTTTCCCAGATCGCGGCCTCTGTCATAGGTAGGC
>CAYQDH010000163.1:1703-10342 GCA_964416075.1 uncultured Anaerolineales bacterium
CCTCGAATTCCCGCCGTTCTTTGCGGGAGGAGGGCCCTGCCCAACGGTATCCTGCCTCGTCCCATCCCCAATCTGCTGACCGCACTCCGCACGGGTATGCGGATTGACAGTCCCCTTGCCCCGCCTACAATTCAGCGTAACCCACGGGCTGCCGCCCGTTCGAACACGCATGACGCCACCGTAGCCGCGTGCCCTCACTGGCCCACGCTGCGAGGGCCTGTTAGGGCCTTCCCCATCGGGATTGTGCGTCATTAGCAGCAGGAGGGAACAATCGATGAAACTGGTCACGACGGAGGAAATGCGTCGCCTGGAGCAGGCGGCCAACGACGCGGGCTGGTCCTACGAGACCATGATGGACCGGGCTGGCTACGCCTCTGCTCTGGCGATCCAGCAAAAACTCTCACAGAAACAGGGGCATGTCCTGGTGTTGGTGGGGCCTGGCAACAATGGCGGCGATGGCTTGGTGGCGGCCAGGTATCTCTGCCAGTGGGGAGCTCCGGTCAGGGCCTACATCTGGAAGCGCGACACCCAGGACGATGCGCCCCTGGCCGGGGCGAAAGCTGCGGGGGTTCCTCTCGTCTGGGCGCAGGATGATCCCCACGGAGAGCAGCTAACCGCGCTGGTGCAAGAGGCTGACGTGGTGGTCGATGCTCTCCTGGGCACCGGGGCGACGGGCCCCTTGCGTGGTAGTCTCGCCGATGTCATACAACATGTCGCGCAGCTTCTGGATACCAGGCGGGCTCCTATCCCTGGTGGCGATGGCTCGCCTCTACGTAGCTTACGCACTCTGAGTCTTCCCGCTCAACAGGCCTATCCATGGCTGGTGGCCATCGATGTGCCTTCGGGGCTGGACTGCGATACCGGCGCGATAGATGACCGTGCTTTCAAGGCTGACCTCACCGTCACCTTCGCCTATCCCAAACGCGGTCTTTTCCTCTTTCCCGGCGCCGGTCACGTGGGGGAGTTGCTCGTCGCCGACATCGGCATCGCCGCATCCCTGGCCGAGTCTATCGCCGTGGAAATAGCCACCCCCGAAGCGATCGCGGCGGCCCTCCCCGCGCGCCCCCTCAACGCCCACAAGGGCACCTTTGGCCGGGCGCTGGTCGTATCCGGCTCGGTCAACTATGTGGGCGCGCCTTGCTTGTGCACCGAAGCTGCCTGTCGGGTGGGGGCCGGTCTCGTCACCCTGGCCATGCCGCAATCCATCTACCGCACCGTGACCACCAGGTTGACCGAAGCCACCTTCTTCCCCTTGGCTGATGACATGGGAGCCCTCATCCCTCGGGCGCTGCAAGTAATCGCCGAACACGCCCCCAGTTACCAGGCCATGCTCGTGGGGCCGGGCCTGGGGCGCGAGGTGGTGACGGGCGAGTTTCTCTGTGCCTTGTTCGCCGGCCGGGCGCCGGGTCGCAAGGTCCTCGGCTTTAGGGGCCAAGGAGGGGCCGTCGCTTCAGACGCGCCAGCCCCGATCTGCCTTCCCCCGTTGGTCATCGACGCTGATGGCCTCTATCTCTTGTCGGCGTGTGAGCGTTGGTGGGAGCACCTGCCCCCTTCCAGTGTTCTGACACCGCACCCTGGCGAGATGGCGCATCTCCTGGGTGTCGACATCCACACCGTACAAGCCGACCGTATTCAGGTGGCCATGGATGCTGCCGCTCGCTGGGGGTGCACCGTCGTGCTCAAGGGGGCCTACACGGTTATTGCCGATCCGCAGGGCCATCTAGCGGTCGTCCCGTTTGCCAATCCGGCCCTGGCTACAGCAGGAACGGGCGATGTGTTGGCCGGCGCGATCGTGGGGTTCATGGCTCAAGGCCTGTCCGGCTACGACGCCGCCCGAGTGGGCGCCTATGTCCATGGTCTGGCTGGCGAGCTGGCCAGCCAGGAGATAGGCCGCGCCGGGGTCCTGGCTAGTGACCTGCTGCCGCGCCTGCCCTTGGCCATTGCAGCGCTAAACAAAAGGCCAAGCCCACACCCATAGAGGGGTGGGCTTGGCCCTTGTCGATTTGAGGAACCTGGCTCTTGCCCAGGTATCCAACCTGATTACGTGTGCGACTCGACTGCGTCAGTCGCCTGCTTCTTGGCGGTCTCGAACTGGCCTAGCAACTCTCCCTTTTTGCGCTCGGCAGCCTGCTTGCCCTCAAGGACCGCATCCTTGACATGAGCTTTTTGCTCTTCGACCAGCTGCTGGCCCTTGGTCACGAGCTCATCGGCCTTTTTGGTTGCCTCGTAGCTCAAGTCCTCGGCTTTGTGCTTCAGCTCGATGCTTTTGTCATGTAGTTGAGATCTGGTTTGCTCCCCCGAAGCGGGGGCAAAAAGCAGCGCGATCGCCGCACCTAGGAACGTCCCGACGAGCAGACCGAGAACGAAATCCCCTGAACCTTCATCATGACTCATGCTAAATCCTCCCATGCCCGTTTTTATTATGCTGAATACCATCACATCCGCCGCGCCAAGACCATGTGACTGGCTCATGGCGCCATCTCACCCCAACTTATTCCTCTGGTCCCAGGCCTCTGGATCCGTTGTGACCCTTCCGGCCAATGGCCATCAGGTTCCGCACCATCTGCATCGTGCCCGTTGCGTAGCTGCTGGCCTTGATCAGGGGCGTCACAACCTGATCACTTACAAAGGCCGCCGTGCCCCTCACGGTGTTGGTGGTTTCCTGGGTGGAGCGCAAGATGGGCATGACCTCATCGCGCAAGATACGAATGAGCTGCTTGATCTGGATCAACATGATCGCGAAAAGGATGCCGATCACCAAAGACTCCAGGGCCAGCAAGACAATCGCCACATCCCTCACACCAGCAAGGAGCATATCAGGTACCTCCTGGCAGCATTCCTGTTTCCCATAGCATATCGGACGTCGGTGAACACCTTGGCGCTCGACCCCATACGGGACGAGCCAGCACTATAATAATTGTATCATACTTTGAGCCAGCGTGCAATGAGCATGGCAGTCCAGCACGCTAGTGTGCCCTCTATAAGATGAACCTGCCCGGCAAGCAGCCATCGGAAACCGAACATCTGTCCCATGGCCTGGCCTACGACAAACCCAACCAAACCTACGAACCAGTACAAGATCAAGTCGGACAGCCTTCTGCCCAAAAGAAGATGAAAAAAACAAGCCCACACCGTGGCCACGATCGAGCTAATCAGTAGAGCGGGGGAAGTAAGCATGGCGCACCGTCTCCTCAGCTTGTGGCAAGCGTAACATCGACGTCGGAGCCATCTTGATCCATGGACTCGACGATGATGCCTCCTCCTAGGACCTGCAACCCCTCATACATCACCACCGCCTGGCCCGGAGCGATATCGCGCAAGGGACGCTCGAATATGATGCGCGCTCGTCCGCCGGACGCGGGCCACACGAGGGCGGGAGCCCGATGCGCCCGGTAGCGAATCTTGGCCTCGACCGGGTATCCCTCCGCGAGTGCCCTTCCCGACACATAATGCATCCCTTCAGCCAGGAGCGCCGTACATCCCAATTCCTCCACCTGGCCCACAATGATCGCGTTTCGCCGGCTATCGAGCGAGAGAACGTAATAGGGTTTGCTGGCGGCGATCCCCAATCCCTCGCGCTGGCCCACTGTGTAGAACGCGAGGCCACGGTGCTGCCCCAGCAGTCGATTCCGCCGATCATAGATAGGGCCGGCCTGGATGGACCCTCCCATCTGCTCGGCCAGAAAGCGGCGATAGTCGCCGTCCTTCAGGAAGCAGATATCCTGGCTTTCGGCTTGCTCTGCCGCCGCCAATCCCCACGCTCTCGCCCTGTCGCGCACCTGGACCTTGGTCAACGTGCCCAGCGGAAAAAGCGCGTGGCTTAGCTCCTCCTGCCCAAGGCTGTATAGAAAGTACGACTGGTCCTTACTTAGATCGGTCGCACAAAGCAGGTGCCATCCTGACTCGTCGTGGCTGATCCGCGCGTAATGGCCGGTGGCCAGTCCGTGGCATCCCATCTCGCGCGCAGCGCGGAGCAGAGCGCCAAACTTGAGTAGCTTGTTGCAGCGCAGGCAGGGGTTGGGTGTTCGTCCGCGCGCGTACTCTTGCATCAGGTGGCTAACGACTTGGTCGTGGAACTCGGCGCGCAGGTCCAGTTCGTGGTGCACGATACCCAGTGACCGGCATACCAAACGTGCCCGCTCGCCCGGCTCCTCTCTCTCTGCCAGGGGAGCCTCACGCCACAGGCGCATGGTCATACCTTCCACCTCGTAGCCCTGCTGCAGGAGGATGGCAGCTGCCACGGAGCTATCGACGCCCCCGCTCATCGCTACCATGACCCGCTTTGCCATCATTGTTGCTCCCGCCACGTGGATGCCAGAGCACTCGGGCTATTGTGAGTGAGCCTGCTCCGCCGGAGCCGAAGGTGATGCCTCTTGTGGCCTGGCCTCCGGGTGCTTGGCGTAATAGTCCTCGAGGGCAGCGTATAGGGCGCTCGCCGCCAGAACCGAGCAGTGAATCTTGGCCTCGGGCAGCCCCCCCAGGGCCGAAACGACCTTTTCATCCGTGAGCTCGGTGGCTTTCGCTAACGACAGCCCTTTGATCATCTCGGTGGCGATCGAGCTGGAGGCGATGGCAGCCGCACACCCAAAAGTGCGGAACTTGGCATCCACGATCTTGCCCTCCGCGATCCTGAGGTACAGCTCCATCATGTCGCCGCAAACCGGACTCCCTACTTTGCCATAGCCGTCGGGGTTGTCCATGGTCCCCACATTGCGCGGGTTGGAAAAATGTTCAATCACGGTATCCGAGTACATGAACCTTCTCCTGGATTGATCTCCTGAGCTAAGCGCTGGTACTCTAGACCTGGCGCGCTTCGTATACGGGTGACATGGCGCGCAACTTGAACACGATCTCGGGTAAAATGGTCAACACATCATCGACATCCCGAGCGTCGTTCTCCCGTCCCAGGGTCAGTCGCAGGCTGCCCCTTGCCAGGGCCGGGTCGAAGCCCATCGCCGTAAGCACGTGGGAAGGGCTGTCTTCCCCCGATGAACAGGCTGATCCCGTGCTCGCAGCAACGCCGTGCAGGTCGAGCTGCATGAGTATAGCCTCTCCTTCTGCTCCCAGGAAGGCGAAACTGGCGTTGTTGGCCAGGCGGCGTGTGGGATGTCCCGTTAACTGGGCATCCGGAATGTGCTGCAACAACCCTCGCACCAACCGGTCGCGCAGGTTGCCTATGCGCTCTCGCTCGGCCTCAAGATGCTCATACGCCAGGCGTATCGCCTCACCCAGGCCCACGATATAAGCCACATTCTCTGTCCCGGCCCGCAGGCGCCTCTCCTGTCCTCCACCAGTCTGCATAGGAACGATGGGCGTCCCCTTGCGCACATAGAGCACGCCGACGCCCTTGGGCGCGTAGAATTTGTGCCCCGAAAGGGCCAGCAGGTCGATCCCCAATCGGTTCACATTCAGGTCCAGGCTGCCGCCCGCCTGCACCGCATCGCTGTGCAAGGGGACCTGGTGCGCCCGCGCGATCTCGGCGATCTCCTCGATCGGCTCGATTGTGCCCACCTCGTTGTTGGCATACATCACCGAGATAAGCACGGTGTCCTTGCGGATAGCCCGCCCTATCTCGTCTGGATCGACCATACCGTGTCCATCTACGGGAACCGTCGTGATGTCCATGCCGTAGAGGCGCTCCATCTGCTCGCACGTGTATCCTATGGCATGATGCTCGATAGGAGTGGTGATGATGTGCTTGCCACGACCGGACTGCGCCAGGGTCACCCCACGCAGCGCCAAATTGTCGCTCTCCGTACCGCAACTGGTGAAAAAGACCTCCGAGGTGCTGGCCCCCAGAACCTCGGCCACCTGTGCGCGAGCCTTTTCAATCGCCGTGTGGGCGCCGCGGGCAAAACGATAGATGCTCGATGGGTTGCCGTACTGCTCTGTCCAATAGGGCAACATCGCCTCTACGACACGAGGATCGACCGCTGTCGTTGCAGCGTGGTCCATGTAAATGAACCGCTGTTCCGTTCTCATCACCTGGCTCCTTCCCAGTCTTTTGCTTCGTAGGGCGTCATGGCGCCGTGCGACATCAGGATTCTCCCGCGGCCGCTTCAGCCATCGATCCTTCTCTGGAGACGCTCTCCACGCGCGCTCGCAGGGCGGCCAATTCCTGCTCCATATCCTGAATGCGCTCGTCCATCACCCGGTACACCTCGGCGATGGGGTCCGGCAACTGGGCGTGCTGCAGAGCCAAACTGGGCGTCTTGTCGATATGTGGCCCGCGAACCACCTTGGCAGGCACGCCCACAGCCGTCGAATCGGGGGGCACAGGCTTGATCACCACGGCGCCCGATCCGATGCGCGCGTTATGGCCCACCGTGATCGCTCCCAGCACGACCGCATTGCTGCCGATCACCACACCATTGCCGATCGTCGGATGCCTCTTGCCCTTGTTCAGGGTCGTTCCCCCCAGAACCGCCCCTTTGTACATCAGCACGTCATCCCCAATCTCTGCTGTCTCGCCGATAACCACACCCATCCCATGGTCGATGAAGAAGCGGCGACCGATGGTGGCCCCCGGGTGGATCTCGATCCCTGTCAGAAAACGCGCCACTTGCGATGTGAACCGTCCCAGCCAGTGCAGGCGCCGACGCCAGAAGGCGCGGGCCAGGCGATGTAGCCATAGAGCCTGCAGCCCGGGATAGCAAGTCAGCACTTCCCACCACGACCGTGCTGCCGGGTCTTTGTCAAAGACGGTCTGGATGTCTTCTCGCAACCTGGCTATCATCGTGTCCTTACCCTTTCCCCTGCTCAATAGCTTCCGCCAGCAGATCGGACAGTGAGGTGTTATCCAAAGTCTCGCTCAGGCGTTCCGAGATCGTCTGCCACACGCTTCGTGCCGCGCAAACCTGTTCTCTTGAGCAAGTGGTGCTGTCGGCCCCCAGGCATTCCATTGGTACGAGGGCGCCCTCGACAGCGCGGAACACATCGCCTACGCTGATGCCCGAGGGCTCCTTGGTCAATACGTAGCCGCCATGGATCCCCCGCGCACTCTGCAGCAGGCCCGAACGGCGCAGCTCGCCCACGACGTGCTCCAGGTAGGGCAGCGGTAGGTCCTCGATGCGCGAGATCTCGCTCAGAGGCGTGGGCCCCTGCCCGTGGCGTCGGGCAAACTCCACCATCGCGCGTAATCCAATTCGTTCTTTGGCTGATAGTCTCATGCGTGGAATTCCTACATTCAAGTCGGAATTAGATTAGCACGGCTGAGGGGAAATGTCAAAACGCGGGGGTCTCCATGTAACCGAGGCATCCTGCCTCGCATCTACCAGGGCAAGCCCACCAAGTAGCCGAGGCATCCTGGTCTTGTAGGTTTTCTGTACCTTAACATGCACACAGCGACAGCATCATCTGAGGAGCAAGGTTTATTGGGAATCCGCCGTTCCTGCGGCATAATATATCAAACATAATGCTGATAGGTCCAGGAGTCTCAGATGTCGTTACAATGGTCGTTAAGTCGCGTGGTGCCTGCAGATACCGCGGCCTTGGGGCAGGAACTGCTGTCCGCGCAAGATCCCATGCGTCGGATCGGCGATAACTTTGACAGCTGGATGCCCCAGGAGGAGCAGTTTGCTCCGCTCTACAGCGACCAGGGACGAGGCGCCATCTCCCCTGTGCTTCTGGCCCTGGTCACCGTGTTCCAGATGCTGGAAAAGATTCCTGACCGGGCCGCGGCTCGCGCCGTGGTGCTGCGCATAGACTGGAAATATGCCTTGCATCTGCCCCTGGGGTATACAGGCTTTCACTTCACCGACCTCTCGGCCTTTCGGCAGCGGCTGCTGCAGCAGGGCCAGGAGCGTTGGCTGTTCGACTACCTGATCAGCCGACTGCGAGAGCAGGGCCTACTTCCGGCGCGCAGCAAGGTGCGCACCGACGCGACGCACGTGGTAGCCCTGATGAACCGGCTGAGCCAGTTGGAGTTGGTGCACGAGAGTCTACGGGTGGCGCTGGAAGCACTCAGCGCAGCGGCTGAGGACTGGGTGGACCAGAGCGTGCCGGAGGTATTCCGCGAACGCTACGCCGCGCGGCAACACGATTACCGGCTGACCGACCGCCAGATCACGGAACGCTTACGCCAGGCGGGACACGATGGGTTCTGGCTGCTACGGCAGATCGACCACGACGCGCCGGTAGTGCTACGAACCTTGTCCGCTGTACAAACGCTGCGCGCGGTCTTGGAGCAGCAGTTTCCACAAGGCCCGGAGCAGGGACCGACACCTCGGCGTCCGGGAGGTCGGGGGGTGATCGAAACACCGCACGATCCTGAGGTGCAGGGAGCGAAAAAGGGGAGTACAATTTGGCTGGGCTCCAAGGTGCAGGTCAGCGAGAGTTGCACAGCAGGGTTTCCCCCGTGGATCGTGGATGTGGAGGTCGACGAGGCCACGCGCCATGACGGGAAGGCCTTGGCCGGGGTGCAACAACGCCTTGCGGAGCGGGGCTTGCGCCCCGAGCAGCAATATGTGGACCAGAACTACATCAGTGGGGAGAACCTGGCCCACAGTGCGGCGCAGGGGATTACCTTGATGGGGCGCCCACCAGAAGACCATGGGGCGCCGGAAGGGTATCGCCAGGTGGACTTCCAGATCGATGAAGCTCACCAGGAGGTGCTTTGTCCCCAGGGACAGCGGAATGTA
>CAYQDH010000164.1:0-10338 GCA_964416075.1 uncultured Anaerolineales bacterium
GCCCCCGTTGTTCCCTTCCTCCTCCATCGCCAATATCGCCGCGACCCGGTGGATGATATCATGCGCCTCCTCGACGCGCCTCTCCGCCACCGTCGAATCCTTTTCCTCCTCCTCCTCGGCCACGTCCTC
Organism: uncultured Anaerolineales bacterium; assembly: GCA_964416075.1. GTDB lineage: Bacteria > Chloroflexota > Anaerolineae > UBA1429 > UBA1429 > CAYQDH01. The sequence goes on from CAYQDH010000164.1 coordinate 130, forward strand.
CACGGCCCCGATCACTTCGCCCTGGCTCAGCAGCGGACCATGCCCCAGGCTGTAGAGTCGACTCACCTCAGCATCCCATTCCTGGTTATAGCGTCGGGCGCGCGCCGAGATAGCCGGGTCCGTGTGGTAACCGGCCAGCGCAACGGAGAGCTCCTCTAGCACGGCCCGGGCATCGCCCACCAGGGGAAGCGCGGCCTGCTTGAATGCGTCGAACTCGCAGACATTGACATTGACAAAGCGCACGTCCGGGTTCTGGAAGGCCGTTTGGGAGGCGGTGGTGAAATCGCTGTAGCGGGTGCCAATGCCGATCACCAGGTCTGCTTCGCGGGCCATGATGTTCGCACCTGGCGTGCCCGTGACCCCCATGGCGCCCAGAGACCGAGGATGGTCGTAGGGAAGAGCGCCTTTGCCCGCCTGTGTCTCGGCTACAGGGATCCCCGTGCGCTCGGCGAAAATGCGCAGTGCTGCCGTGGCCTCGCTATACAGGACCCCGCCGCCCGCGATGATCAATGGCGCTAGGCTGCCCGCGATCCATGCGGCAGCCTGGCGCAGTATACTGACATCGGGTCGCGCCCTGGGGATAACCCATACCCGCTCCTGGAAAAGCTCGGTGGGATAATCGTAGGCCATCGCCTGTACGTCCTGCGGCAGGGCCAGCGTCACAGCGCCTGTGTCGGCGGGGGAGGTGAGCACGCGCATCGCCTCCGGGAGGGTGGTGATCAGTTGTCCTTGGCGATTGATGCGGTCCCAATAGCGGGAGACGGGTTTCAAGCAGTCATTGACCGAGATATCCTGGCTGTGGGGCGACTCGAGCTGCTGCAGCACAGGAGCCACATTGCGCCGGGCAAAGATGTCGCCGGGCAGGAGCAGCACCGGCAAGCGGTTGATGGTAGCTCCCGCTGCACCGGTGATCATGTTCGTCGCGCCAGGACCAATCGACGAGGTGCAGACCAGGGCGCGCAGGCGATTATTCATCTTGGCATAGGCAGCCGCTGTGTGCACCGCCGCTTGCTCATTGCGCACCAGGTAGTAGCGAAACTGAGGGTTCTCTTGTAGCGCTTCGCCCAGCCCAGCCACCACACCATGGCCAAAGATCCCGAGACAGCCCGCAAAGAACGGTCGCCGCTGGTCGTCGCGCTCCACAATTTGCTGTCTCAGAAATTGGACTAGAGCTTGTGCCATTGTTAGTCGTTGTGTCGTCATCGTTCGTCATATCTCCTTTGCGTCATATGCCCAGATCTCGCCCATGGGCATTGCCTGTCACCCTCTCTTGAGTCGCTTACAGTCTCGGCTGGGCTGTGGAAGCGCGCACCAGCAGTCTGCCCCGTAGGACGATGACCTGAGGCGGCACCGTCTGTTGTCGGGCTGGTGGTAGGGCGAGTAGATGCATTAGCAGCCTCACGGCTTCGGCCCCCAGGCGATACTTGGGCTGGTCGAAAGTGGTTAGAGGGGGGTGGGTGTAGGCGGCGATGGCCACGTCGTCGAATCCAGCGACGGAGCAATCGTGGGGAATGGTCCACCCTGCTTCCTGTAAACCGCGCAGTAGACCAAAGGCCATCATATCGTTAAAGCACATGATCGCTGTCGGAGGCTCAGTGACTTTGACAAAATGCCGTGCCGCTCGGTAGCCATCTTCGGGGTGACCACTCGGCTCGTGGTACACGTAATCCCCCGGAATGGGTAGCCTGGATGCGAGCATCTCGGCCTGATAGCTGCCCATGCGATCACGGTCCGTGCGCCCGGCCGTCGCGTTCCCCAGGTAGGCGATGCGGTGATGACCGAGGGACACCAGGTGACGCACCACCTCCGTGGCGCCGTAGATATCGTCGTGATAGATGGAATACTGATAGTCCTCGACATCCTGGTTATTCACAACCACGAGCGGGAGGCCGTATTCCCGGAATCGCTGTCCGTGGCCGGGCAGCAAGGGTGGCGCGCAAAGGATCACGCCATCCACTCGACGTCCGAGCATCGCCCGCACGATGGCGCGCTCGCGGTCGACGTCCTGACGCGACGCAGCCACAAAGAGACTGTAGCCTTCTGGCTGCAGGACGTCTTCGATTCCCTCCAATACCCGGCTGAAAAAGGGATCATCGAGGTAGTTCAGGATCACGCCCAGCGCCTGGGAGCGTCGATTCTTGAGGCCGCGCGCCATCGCGCTGGGTGTGTAGCCCAACTCTGCGGCGATGGCCTGGATACGCTGTATGGTACCCGGCGAGATGGCGGGATGGTTGTGCAAGGCACGGGAGACGGTCGTGTGCGATACGCCCGCCACCTTGGCGATGTCCTTGATTGTAATAGGCATAGCTTCCTTTGCCTCGTGCACACGTGTGCATGCAACCACAGTATAGCAGGACTTGGCTTTGCAGTCAATAGGGTAGTTCTGGCTTGTGCTTTTTTGCCTTTCTTGGTCTCCGGGACACCCCGACGTATAATTCCTGTTCGGAGGTTGACCCTTGGTGGACCGCCATTGGCACAGTAGTGGAGACTCCAACCTCGATGCAATTACGCAAGGGCTGCGCTTGGGCGATAATGTCGTCTGGCAGGTGGACGCACTGGCAGATTATGTGCGCTTTGCCCAGCTCTTTGCTACACGCGCTCTCGTCGACGGGATGCCCTGCGTCTATATGCGCTTTGCCCCTCACCTGCCGTTATTAGCTAAAGATCCCCGTCTCGAGAAGGTGGAGATAGATCCTGGGTCTGGATTCGATATTTTCAGCACCCAGGTGCACCGCCTCATCGAGGATCGGGGACGCTATGTGGCTTATGTGTTCGATAGCCTCTCCACGCTGGTGCAACCGTGGGCCACCGACGAGCTACTGGCCAACTTTTTCCAGGTCACCTGCCCTTACCTCTATGAGCTGGACACGATCGCCTACTTTAGCCTGATGCGTGGCAGCCACGCCGATGACACCGTAGCCAAGATCGCCGCCACTACCCAGGTGATGATCGATGTCTACCATGTGGGTGGGCACAGGTATATACATCCCATCAAGGCGCTTGGTCGTTACTCCCCTCGCATGTTCATGCCGCATCGAATCGATGAGGATGCTTGGACGCCGATCTTTGAGGCGGACCAGGCTTCGGAGCAGGTCGGGCGCACGATGGACCTGCAGGCAGGGTCGATCGCGCCGTGGGATAGCATCTATGCGCAGTTAGTGCAGTGTCGCGAGCGGGCGCGCGTTGGCGAGGCTTGCAGTCCCGAGGTCGAGTCGCTCAAGGTTGAGCTGCGTCGAATGCTAATGGGTGATGAGCCAAACTTGGCCGGCTTGGCTGATCGCTATTTCTCCCTGGACGATCTGTTAGCCATTCGCCAGCGCATCATCGGCTCGGGCCGCATTGGTGGCAAGGCCGCGGGCATGTTGGTGGCCAGAGCTATCCTCTGTGGCGAGCCCAATGCTAGCGGGATTGATTTTACCCAGGTGCTGGAGGATCACGACTCATTCTACATTGGCTCCGACGTCTTTTTCACTTTCCTCGTGGCCAACGGTCTCTTTCGTCAGCGGCTGGAGACCCAGCGCCTTGCCGAGGGCTCGCGCGATGGCGCATCTCGCCAGGGTGTAACCCGCCAACAGTATGCGGCGCTGGAGGTCCAGTTCCTGGCTGCCGAGTTCCCGGAGGCCGTTGTCAATCGCTTTCGCGAGATGTTGGCCCACTATGGCGAGACACCGATCATCGTCCGCTCCAGCAGCCTGTTCGAGGACGGCTTTGGCCACACCTTTGCCGGCAAATACCGTAGTGAGTTCTGCGCCAATCAGGGCGCTCTGGATGTGCGGCTGCAGGAGTTTATGGATGCCGTCAAGCGTGTCTATGCCAGTGCCCTCAGCCCTGATGCATTGGCCTACCGTCGCAAACAAAGGTTGCTCGAATCGGATGAGCAGATGGCCATCCTGGTGCAGCGGGTCTCTGGCCAACGCTACAAGGACTATTACTTCCCGCCTCTGGCTGGCGTAGCTTTTTCCCATAATGTGTATGCCTGGTCGGATCGAATCGATCCTCACAAGGGATTGCTGCGCCTGGTTTTTGGTTTGGGCACCCGTGCCGTGGACCGCGTGGAGGATTACCCGCGCATGATTGCGCTCAGTCATCCTCATCTTCGCCCCGAGGTTGGTGAGGAGATCGCTCGCTATGCACAGCGCTCCATCGATCTGATCGATCTGCAGGCCAATGCTCTGCGCACCGAGCCACTGTCGCAGGCGGTGGATACGGACTATCCCAACCTTCACCTCTACGCTTCACAAGTTTCCGACGGATACGTCTACGATTCGCCAGGCAATCTGCTCGAAGGCTCCTTTCGTGATCGCACGCTCGTTCTCACGTTCAACAAATTCGTGCAGCGTACGCCCTTTGTGTCCCTGATGCGCACCATGCTGCAAACCCTAGAACAGATCTATGGTCATGCTCTCGACACCGAGTTCACCCTGCGCCTGGAGAACAATGGCCAGCTGCGCCTGAATCTGCTACAGTGTCGCCCGATGAGCCTTCCGGGCTGGTCGCCCGGGGAGACACCCAACCACATACCGCCTGAGCGAGTGCTCTTCCGGGCAAACCGCATGGCCGGCGGCGGGATCGTGCGGGGCATCGGCTATATCGTCTATGTTGATCCAGCGGCTTATGCTGAACTCATCGCGGATGCTCAGGGCGGAGGCTCGTTAAGTTCGGAAGCCGGGTTAAGCGGTCGCCTTGGCCGCTTGATCGGGGAGATCAATCATCATCCGCGATTGCGATCAAGCAAGGTGATGATGATGGGTCCAGGCCGCTGGGGTTCCAGCAACCCTGCGCTAGGTGTTCATGTCACCTATGCAGATATCGATAACACGGCGGTGCTGGTGGAGATCGCTCGCGAAGAGCGCGGCTATCTTCCCGAGGTCTCGTTTGGCACGCACTTTTTTCAGGACTTGGTGGAGGACCAGATCATCTATCTGCCCCTCTACCCAGACGATCCGGCCGCGTCCTATCACGCCGAGTTCTTTGCTGACGCACCCAACTTATTAGCCAAGCTGTTGCCCGAGGCTGCCGAAGATGCTTTCGCGGTCAAAGTCATCGACGTCGCTGCAGCTTCGGGTGGCTTTCAGGCGCACGTCGTCGCCGACCCTGCAGCCCACAAAGCGGTGTGCTACCTGGGGGAATAGTGGCACCAACAGGTCACGCAGACCTCACGTCTGTGCGACCTTGTGCGGGCAGGATGTAATCCAGATCAAGGAGCTAGACCCATGTCCCAACAAGCGAATCCCTTTGTAACCGCCCAGCGCCAGCTCGATGAGGCTGCTGAGATGTTGGGCCTGTCCCCGGCGATGCAGGCTTTTCTGCGTACGCCCATGCGCGAGTTTCGCTTCACCATACCGTTACAGATGGACGACGGTAGTTACCAGGTCTTGCAGGGCTTTCGCGTGCAGTATAATGATGCCCGGGGGCCGGCCAAGGGTGGCATCCGGTTCCACCCTCAGGAGACCATCGACACGGTTCGCGCTCTCGCGGCCTGGATGACCTGGAAGACCTCAGTGGTGGACATCCCACTGGGTGGCGGCAAAGGTGGTGTGATCTGTGACCCCAAGAGCCTATCTATGGCGGAACTGGAGCGATTGAGCCGCGCCTACATGCGTCGCGTGGCCTATTTCATCGGTCCGGAAAAGGATGTCCCGGCGCCCGACGTTTATACCACACCCCAGATCATGGCATGGATGATGGACGAGTACGAGATGATTCACGGGGGACATTATCCCGATGTTATCACTGGCAAGCCTGTGCATCTCTTTGGCTCGCTCGGTCGTGGCGATGCCACGGCTCGTGGAGGCGCATATATCGTGCGCGAGGCCGCCAAAGCGCTCAACCTGAACCTAGCGGGCACCACAGCGGCGATCCAAGGCTATGGCAACGCTGGCCAGTTTGCCCACAAACTCGGCGTCGAGCTCTTGGGGCAAAAGATCGTCGCGGTGAGCGACTCCAAAGGCGGTATCTATAGCGATAAGGGGATCGACTCTGAGGCCGCTCTGGCGCACAAGGAAAGAACCGGCAGCGTTGTGGGGCTCCCCGGCACCGATGCGATCACCAATAGCGAGTTGCTCGAACTGCCCGTCACCGTGCTCGTTCCCTCTGCATTGGAGAACGTCATTACCGAGCATAACGCGGCCAAGGTTCGAGCGCGCGTGGTGGCCGAATTGGCCAACGGGCCTACGACGCCCGAAGCCGACCACATCCTGTACGACAACGGCGTGACGGTGCTGCCCGATTTCCTGTGCAATGCGGGTGGCGTCACCGTCAGTTATTTTGAGCAGGTGCAGAACGCCAGCAACTTTTACTGGCCTATCGATGAGGTGTATGCTCGCCTCGATGCCAAGATGTCCGCTGCGTTTGATGCAGTGCATCACGTGGCTGTTACACGTAAGGTGCACAATCGCCTGGCCGCGTACTTGGTGGCGGTCCAACGAGTGGCCGATGCGGTGGCCACACGTGGTTGGATTAGGTAGAGAGTAACCTCATGCCTACTACATTGGATATTCGGCTGGCCAGGACTATGGAGCAGGCTATCGAGCCCGCCCTTCTTATCTGTGACCCGCATCACCACCTGTGGGATGACCCCCGTCATCCCCTTGCGCCCTATATGTTGGGCGAGCTCCGCCGCGACACGAGCGCGGGGCATAATGTGCGGCGTACTGTCTTTGTCGATTGTATGTCTCACTACCGAACAGAGGGGCCAGAAGCGTTGCGCCCCGTAGGCGAGATCGAGTTTGCCCGCCAAGTGGCTGAGGAGAGCGCCCGTCCCCCGACCGAGGGCCAGACCCCGGGAGCGGAGATCGCCGGGCTGGTCGGGTTTGCGGATATGATGTTGGGCGAGCACGCTCTGCCTGTGCTCGAAGCCGAGATCGAGGCCGGTGGTGGGCGCTTCCGGGGCATTCGCCATGCCACGGGCTGGGACCCCAATGACGGCATTCGCTCCTACCGCAACTCGCCGGCCGGCCTGCTCTTGGACGATACCTTTCGCCGGGGGGTGGCCTGCCTGGATCGCCTGGGTCTCAGCTTTGATACACAGGTGCACCATCACCAACTCCTAGAAGTGGCCAGCCTGGCGCGCGCTTTTCCGGGCCTGCCGATCATCGTCAACCACACCGGCGTGCCTATCGGGATCGGCCCTTATGCCAACAAGCGTGATGAGGTATTCCGGCACTGGCGCGGGGGGATAGCCGAGCTGGCCGCCTACGATAACGTGTTCGTCAAGCTGGGGGGCCTGCAGATGCGTGTTTGCGGCTTTGATTGGACAGAGCGTGAGGTGCCTCCTGGCTCGGAAGAGATCGCCCGCGCCAGCGCGCCCTACTATCGCACTTGTATCGAGCTCCTGGGTCCACACCGTTGCATGTTCGAGAGCAACTTTCCTGTGGATCGCGTGGCCTGCTCGTATACCGTGCTGTGGAACGCCTTCAAGCGGGTGGCACACGATCTCTCGGCGAATGAGAAGGCCGACCTGTTTCATGGTACCGCCGCACGAGCCTATCGGTTATAGCACAAGTCGGTTTCTGCCTTGTGCGGAGGTACCACAGAGACCGATAAGCTTGTCTTGGTGCGAGCGCTGGCTACCGGTGCGAGGAATGGCGCTGGGGCCAGCGCCTCGCCGTTTGTCCCTCGATTTTCCAATGCAGGGCGCCCTTGGCCTCAAGATGCTGCGAAAAGTGGAGACAAGATTTGGTGTGGGTTGTGGAGGAAGCGCCTGGGTGAATGGCCTAGGGCCGCATACACAGGCCAGCGAAATACAACGGAGAGGATATCGGGGCTATGCGAGGCAATGACCAGTACCATGTTCGCGCCGTCCAATGCGACCACCGCGCCTCCGCCGACGAGATCTATGCCGCCTTGGCGAGCGCCAGCGCCCCCCTTACCGGTGCGTGGGCCAAGCTCAAGCGCGCCCGGCGCATCGGTATCAAGTTTAGCGGAGGGCGTCCAGCCGATACAGCGGTGCGCTATGAAGGGCGCCTGCTCGAGCTCACCAGCGAGGAGGTGGTGCGGGCCACCCTGCGCCTGTTGCGCGAGCAGACCAGCGCCGACCTGGTGTGCCTTGAGACCAGCGTCCACAAAAAAAACACGGACCCGCACCCCCAGTACGTCTTTACCTTTCTGCCCGTATTGCGCGAGTTCGATGTGCCCTTTTACGACGGCGATGATCCCCCACACCGCATAGTGCGGGTTCCGGGCGGCGGCCGGATGTTTCGCCAATACCTTTTGCCGCAGCACGCTGTGGATGTGGATGCCTTTGTCTGTGTGCAAAAGATGAAGAACCATGCTTTCATGGGCATCACGCTGTGTCTTAAGAACCTTTTTGGCCTCACGGTCCAGGAGCCCCATGGTCGTGCGCGGCAGTACTTTCATCACATCATCCGCATGCCCTATCTGCTAGCCGACCTGGGCCAGATCATTGATCCCGCTCTATGTATCGTCGACGGCCTCGTCGGCGTCACGGGGCGCGAATGGGGCGGACAGCCTCGCCCCGCGAATGTGCTGCTGGCCGGCGACCAAGTCGTGGCCACCGATGCCTGCGCGGCGCATCTGATGGGTTACGATCCCGCCGCCGACTGGCCGACGCGGCCCTATGTGCGGGATCGCAACGCGCTTCTTGTGGCCGCCGAGGGCGGCCTGGGCACCGTCAATCTGCAGGAGATCGATTTTCAGTCCGAGGTGCCTGCCCCGGTGGCCGAGTTCGCCGTCGTGGAGACAGACCCTCAGGAAGTGGTGCGCGCCTGGCGACGCTCTACCTGCGAGCAGGCCCTCTATTATCGCGATAATCAAGCCAAGTTCGTGGCTCAATACGCTGGCGAGTATATCCTGCTCCAGGATAATGAGGTCAAGTGGCACGATAAGGTCAGTGACCTACGGCTTAGCCGTCGCGAGCTGGCGGGCGCTCGCAAAGATAGCGCCATGTGGTTCAAGCTGGTGGACCCCGAAGAGGCCGAGGGAGAGCATTTCGAGGTCTACGAAAAGATACTGAGTATACTCTAATGTCCCTGGAACAGAGCTTTGCCCGGCCAAACCGCCGCTGACCCTAGCTCTTGCTCGATGGTCAACAGGCGATTGTAACTCACCGCGCGGACTTGGCCGGCATTCAGAGCGACCGCCAAGTCGGCGACGCTATCCTGGTCGCCGCGACTGCCGCAGGGATGCACGTTATAGCCGTTTTGCAGCGCCAGCCGGCAGGCCTCCAGCGCCTCAGTGACCGTGCCTACTTTGTGATTTTGAGGACCATTGAATTGGCCGCACCCACGGCGATAGCCTTGCACAGGCGCTCGATGTTTGTAGTAAAGAAATCGTCACCCACCACCCCGATCCCCAGTTCGCGCGTGATCAGAGCCATGCCTTCCAGATCGTCCTCATGTAGAGGATCCTCGATGGAGACGATGGGGAAATTGGCTACGAACGCCTTGTACTGTGCGATCATCTGCTCGCGCGTCTTCTCACCTGGCTCAAAGATGCCCACATAGCGGTCGATATCGTCTTCGTAATAGCAGTCCGAGGCAGCATCGAAATAGATGCCTACCTTACCCTCTTGCCCACTGCGTACGAGTTAGAGACTCAGTCGAGTCGCGTTCCCAAGCTGGACACATGGCCCAGCCCCGATACGTCTTGCCTAACCTTGGGCGTCCCATAGTAGCTGACGCTACCCACACCGCTGAGTACTAGGTCCAGTTCCTCGGTGACCCAGATTCGCGCATCCCCCACGCCACTCAGCTTGACCACGGCGCGGTGGCTTTCTAGTCTGCCGCCATGATATTGCCCTGCTCCGCTGAGGGTGGCCTCCTGCTCTACCACGTGCCCCGCCACTTTGACCTGCCCTGCGCCAGAGAGGTTGACCCGCAGCGACTGGGCTGCCAGAGAACTAATCTCGATGACGCCGGTGCCACTAAGGTCCAGGGCCAGCCGGTCGGATTCGATCGTCCCTGCTGTCGCACGCACGGTGGCAGCGAGGCTCACGCTCCGCAGCTCACGTACCGTCACACGATAGCGCACTACTCTGCGATTGGCGGTGCGTCCAAGTGCCTCCACAGCCTTTTCCCACCAGGCCCCCCTCATGCGGATGCGCAGCTCGCCCTCGACAACTTGCGTTTCGATGCGTTGCATGACTTCCGGTTCCGCCTCGATGCTCAGCGCCTCCTCGTCCCCCTGGTTGGCCTCGATGCCGTCGACCAGGTAGTCGGTGACCAGTTCGCGGACGATGCTGATGAGGTA
>CAYQDH010000165.1:0-10154 GCA_964416075.1 uncultured Anaerolineales bacterium
AGCACGGGGGGTGGAGTGGAGCGCCCAAATTCCCGCAACCCATGGTGATAGAGTTTCTTCTCCGTCGCTACCACAGCACCCAGGAATCAGAGGCCCTGGACATGGTCACCGGGACTTTGGAGGCCATGGCGCGCGGCGGAATGTACGACCAGATCGGCGGCGGGTTCCATCGTTACTCGGTCGACGATCATTGGCTGGTGCCTCATTTCGAAAAGATGCTCTACGACAACGCTCAGCTCTCAAGAGTCTACCTACACGCTTGGCAGGTCACCGGCACGCCCCTATTCCGAACCATCGCCGAAGAAGTGCTTGATTATGTCGCGCGAGAGATGATGGACCCCGCAGGGGGATTCTACTCCAGTCAGGATGCGGATAGTGAGGGCCAGGAGGGCAGGTTCTACCTGTGGACTCTGGAAGAGGTTAGGGACATCCTGGATGGCCAAGCTGCGGAATTCGCTGCTGCTTACGGCATCTCGCCGGGTGGCAACCTCGATGGCCAGAACGTCTTGTCTTTGGTCGGGTCGCTCGAGCAGCGCGATGCAATGGCTCAAGCCCGGCTGCAGCTCTGGCAGGCGCGCGAGCGACGCGTTCACCCAGGCCGCGACGACAAGGTGCTCACGGCCTGGAATGGGCTGATGTTGGCGGCCTTTGCCGAGGCTGCTCGGGTGCTCCAGCGGCCCGACTATGCTCAGATCGCGGAGCGCAACGCCGACTTGCTCCTCCGCGAGTTGCGGACGCCCCACGGGCGTCTACTGAGGACCTGGAAGGCCGGCCAAGCTAAGCTCAATGGTTATCTGGAAGACTATGCCTATCTAATCGATGGCTTGCTAGAATTGTACCAAACCACCTTTGATGCACGCTGGTTCATCTCAGCCCTCCAGCTCGCGAATACCATGATCGAACACTTCGCCGCGCCTCAGGGTTTCTACGACACCAGTGACGACCACGAACAACTCATCGGCCGATCGCAAGATATACAAGACAATGCCGTACCCTCGGGCAATGCGATGGCCACCTGGGTTCTGTTGCGACTGGCCGACCTAACCTTTGATATGCGCTATAGCGACCTCGCCGAATGTACTCTTGCCTCTGTGAAGCGCTGGATGGAACAATATCCCCTGGGATTCGCCCAGTGGCTCACGGCAGCGGACTATGCTTTGGCCAAGCGTCAGGAGATCGCCATCATCGGCGACTCCGCTTCACCGGATGCACTTGCCATGCTCGTACAATGCCGCCAGGATTACCAACCTCACCGGACCGTCGCGATGGGCGCGCCCATAGATGTCGGAGAGGCACCTTCGCCCGTTCCTCTCCTACAAGGGCGACCACAGATCGAGGGACTGGCCACCACCTACGTGTGCCGTGGCTCGACATGCCTTCCGCCGGTGACAAGCCTGGCAGACCTGCAACGCCTTTTGGCGACGCCAACGCAGGCGGTGATGAGGTTATCGAGGCAACCCACAACGAGGTAGAATGCGTTCTCTACACCTTGCCGACAATAAGCCGAGACCAATCCGATTGCATTGTGAAGCGTGTGGCCGCGATTTTGCAGGTCGAGAGATCACGACCGACGCGCGTGGCGACCCTTGTTGTCCTCACTGCGGCAGCCTTCGCCTAGACGAGGCCATACCCCGGCCAGAAGGCGCACGCCGATTTCTTTTGCGTTATAGCCAGCTTTGAGGGCCGGTGGGCTCGATCAGCTCCCGGTGGAAGCTGTAGGACCATCCAATAGTGCACTGTGACCGGGGCGCCGGGCTCAGGCGGGCCCCGACCCATGGTGCTATCATAAACTTATCAGGCAAGAAAGGAACGAACCATGTCACTGAAGGGCAAACGTATCGCAGTTCTGGCGGAGGATATGTACGAGGATCCCGAGCTCTGGTACCCCTACTATCGGCTCTTGGAGGAAGGAGCCGAGGTTCGCCTCGTGGGTCCGGAGGCCAAAGAGTACAAGAGCAAGGTTGGCTACCCCGTCAAAGCGGAAGTGGCGGCTAGCGCAGTAACAGCAGCAGATTTCGACGCAGTGGTCGTCCCCGGTGGGTTCGCGCCCGACAAGCTGCGCCGTTACCCCGCTGTGTTGGACTTGGTGCGGGGGGTCTTTGAGAAGGGCGGGGTTGTTGCAGCCATCTGCCACGCCGCCTGGGTGCCCATCTCGGCCAAAATCATGAACGGCAAGCGAGCCACTTGCGTCAGCGCCATCAAAGACGACCTGATCAATGCCGGCGCGCAGTATCTCGATGAACCCGTGGTGGTTGATGGCAAGCTGGTGACCTCACGTACGCCAGCCGATCTACCTGCGTATCTTCCAGCGATTATTGCCGCTCTACAAGATTAGCATGACAACCGGGTCTGCCCGGGCCGGTACTGACGGACCTGGCGAGACCAGCAGCCAAGCCACAGTCCTTTGCCAATGGCATGGCGGTAGGGTATAATAGTGTTAGTTAGACGATAGGATGCCACTAGGCGCCAAGCAGCGGTCATCGTGACTGGAGCCTTGCCGGCATCGCGCAGACAAACATACAAAAGGAAACACTCAAATGGACTTGCTCAAGATTTACCAGTATGCCCTTCAACGCGAGCGTGAGGGACGTGAGTTCTTTGCCAGCAATGCCAAAAAGGTGAGCCACGCGGCCGCCGTAGGCATCTTTGACAAGCTGGCCGCGGAGGAGGAAAAACACATCGCTTTTGTCCAGAAGCTGATCGATTCACTGGACAACCCGGCACAGAAGGAAGCGACGGCAGCGGAGATGGCCCAGGCTAGCTTTTTCACCCAGAGGGCCGATTCCGAGGCTATTGATCAGACGATCATCGAGTCGATGATCCCCGATGTCACTGTCCTGCGAATGGCCTACCTCATCGAGCGCGATTTTGCCGAGTTCTATGAGATGGCGGCGCAGAAAGCCGAGGGCGAGGCCAAGCAGACGCTCACCATGCTGGCGCAGTGGGAGCGCGGCCACGAAAAGCTCTTCAAGGGGATCCACGACCGGGTTTATCAGGAATACATGGAGATGCCCTGGGGAGGCTGATCGCCCCCCAACAGGACATCTCGCGGCTCGCCTACTACCCTAGGTTCCGGAGCAATATGGCGATGTCTTCGGTCAGCATATTGGGTTTGTCCTGGGTATAGATACCCACGCAAACCGCATCATTGGGCCGCAGGTGCCTTGCCACGTAAGCCAGTGCTTCACCTGGCTCGTGGCGGCCTGCGGCCATCACTTTGTAATGAATGGCCGGTCGGCTCAGCCGCGCGATGCAGGCTACTCGCTCTTCGCGGTCCTCGGGCCTGTACTCCTCGGCCACTTCGGGATCGTGGTGAGGTGCGTCCTGGCGTGGCGAGGGATTGTAGTAGCTCACCATGTAAAAGTCGAGATCCAGGTTCTTCTCCGCCCATTCGAAATCGGCCGGCACATGCCCCGCGATCCCCACGGGAACCCCGCCGCGCTTTACGGCCTCGGCAAAGGCCACTATCTCATCATAGCAGCCTTGTGCGACATAGTGGTCGGCGATGCCGCCATGCAGATAACAGGCCGACGCGCCATGATCCAGGCAATACTGCGCCCCCGCTGCCGCCGTCTCAGCGCGCGAGTTGGTCTGGGCGATCCAGCGCATGGTGCCACCTTGATCCCAATAGTGACGCAAGACCCGCGTGATATGGTCGTCGCCGCGGCAGAGGCAAGCGTTGAGGCCCTCTTCCTGGGCTTGGAACAATGTTTCCACGATGCGCTCATCCGTATACCAGGCCACCATTTCGGCGCTGCGCGCCCTGGACTGGTGTGAGAAGCCACTAAAGGGATTACCGCCGATGATCAGGCGCGTCACCTCAAGGTTGCCTAACCGAACCGTTGGCAGTTGCACTTGCATTCTCCTACGTTGATGTGATTCCAGAGACCTAGCGACGTATGGCCACGCGCAACCCTGTGTCACCCACCTTCACCTGCTCGTGCCGGTCCCATCCTCCACCATCATCCTCAAACAGCAGGTTGGGGCATAGCGTCTCACCGCATAAATAGTCCTTGTAAGCCTCCACCGCCGTGCGCGTCTCATCATCCAGACCAAACAAGCCCACTGTGATCCGCTCATCAAGGCGGTAATCAGCGTCCTTGCGCATCGTCTGCACATGACGCACGATATCGCGTACCAAGCCCTCATGTCTTAACGCTTGGTCGATCTCCAGGTCGAGCACAGCTACCGTGTCGCGAAGAGCAGTCGCTGCGAACCCTTCCCGGGCCTCATAGTGCACGGATAGCTCCTCCGGCGCCAGAAGCCAGTCATCGTTTCCCGCGATGCGCACCTTACCGTCGGCAAGGATTTCGAATTGACCTGCCCGCGCGGCTGCTGCGATCTGGGGCGTGTCACGGCGGAACCGAGGGCCGATGGTCCGCTGGTCCACCACGCCCACGGGCCTGGCGTAGGCATCCGTGTTCTCCAGCAACAAGACCTCTTTGACGTTCACTTCGTCGCGGATCAGCTCCACGTCCTCCTGGTTCAGAGGACTGGACGTGCGTACCAGGATCTGGCGCAAGGGCTGGCGCACCTTGATGTTGGCTGCGCCACGCAAGCTCAATCCCATGGTCACCACCTCGCGGACCGTCGACATACGATCCAGGAGCGAGAAATCGATCGTGCCCTGATCCGGCTCCGGCCAGGACGCCAGATGCACCGATTCGCGGCCTGTCAGGTTCTTGTACATGACCTCCGACACAAAGGGAATCAATGGCGCCGCGATCTCGCTTACAGTCACCAGTGCTTGGTGCAAAGTCTCATAGGCCGCGCGCTTGTCGGCATCATCGCCGGAGCGCCAGAAGCGTCGCCGCGACCGGCGAATGTACCAGTTCGTCAGCGCATCGATAAGGCTCTCCAAAGAGCCCACACTGCCCTGGATATCGTAGGCCAGCAAGGATGACTTGACATCCAGAGCCAGGCGAGCCACCAGCGACAAGATCCAGCGGTCCAGGTCGCTCTTGGGCGCAGGGAGTGCCTGAGGGTCTGGCCGCCAATTGTCCAGTTCTGCGTAACGCGTCAGAAAGCTAAAGGCGTTCCATAGGGGGATGATCACATTGCGCATGCCATCGCGCACGCCCTCTTCCAGGAATCGAACATCCTGATTGGCAATCACGGGGCTGGCCATCAGATACAGACGCAGAGCGTCGGCCCCGTAGCGATGCACGACGTCCATGGGATCAGGGTAGTTCTTTAACCGCTTGCTCATCTTGCGCCCATCGGCGCCGAGCAAGTTGCCATGAACGATGCAATTGGAGAAAGGCGGCTTGTCGAAGAGCAGCGTGCTCAACACGACCATCGTATAGAACCAGCCCCGCGTCTGGGCGATGTATTCCACGATGAAATCTGCGGGAAAGTTCTTCTCGAACCACTCCCGGTTCTCAAAAGGGTAATGCGTCTGCCCGTAGGGCATGCCCCCCGACTCGAACCAGCAGTCCAGGACCTCGGGCACACGACGCATCTCGCCGCCGCAATGAGGACAGGCCCAATGCAAGTCGTCCACGTATTGGCGATGCAGATCGGTGATGCCAGCATCGCCCGATTTCTGCTCAAGTTCGGCGATCGAGCCGATAGCTTCCGTCTGTCCGCAGCTCTGGCATCGCCAGATTGGCAGAGGCGTACCCCAATATCGGCTGCGTGAGATAGCCCAGTCCCTGGCGTTGGCCAGCCAGTTGCCAAAGATGCCATCCTTGATATTGCTAGGGTACCAGTCGATCTGCGCGTTCGCCCTCAGCATGTCCTCGCGGTGTTCGGAGACGCGCACGTACCACGAGGAGATAGCCCGGTAGATCAGCGGGGTATCTGTCCGCCAGCAATGCGGATAGGAGTGCGTGATCGTCTTGGTGGAAAAGAGAGTGCCTTCTCGGCGAAGCTGCTCGACGATGAGCGGATTGGCGTCAAAGACGTTCACACCCACATAGTCAGAAACCGGCTCGGTGAACTCGCCCGCATCGTCTACAGGGTTCACCAAGGGAAAACCCTCGCGTTTGCGCAGGTTAAAGTCGTCTTCACCAAACGCGGGCGCGATGTGCACGATGCCCGATCCATCCTCATCCGAGACGAAATCACCCACGTGCACACGAAACGCATTCTCCGCCTTCTTGTCCCGGAAATAGGGAAAGAGAGGCTCATAGGTGCGCCCCCGCAGAGCAGAGCCATCGAATTCATCGACAACCTGATAGGCGCCTGCCTTGAAATGCTGGTCCACCAAGGCCTTGGCCAGGATATAGCGCACCGGGCGCCCATCCTCCTCGCGCTCCAGCAACACATAAGTCACCTTGTCACTGACGGCCAGGGCCATGTTGCTAGGCAAGGTCCACGGGGTGGTGGTCCAGGCCAGGATGTAGGTGGGCGTCTCTTCGCCGTCCAGCTTCATCTTGACCGTCACTGAGGGATCCTCTCGCTCGCGATAGGCGTCGTCGAGGCTGGCCTCAAAGTTCGACAAGGGAGTACCCAGGCGCCAAGAAAAGTGGACGACTTTATAGTCCTCATAGATGAGGCCCCGATCCCAGAGCTGCTTAAAGGCCCACCATACGGACTCCATGAATGTGGTATCCATGGTCTTGTAGTCGTTCTCGAAATCGACCCAACGGCCGATGCGGCCGATGATCTTTTGCCACTCCTCGGCGTAACGTAGCACCACGCTACGGCACACATCGTTAAAGCGCGCGATCCCAAAGGCCTCGATATCTCGGCGGCCAGCCAGGCCCAACTGGTTTTGGATCTCGAACTCGACCGGCAGGCCATGGCAATCCCAGCCCCAGCGCCTCTCTACCCGCTTGCCCAACATCGTGTAAAAGCGTGGCACCACGTCTTTGATGATGCTGGTGAGGATGTGCCCATAGTGCGGCAAGCCCGTAGCAAAGGGCGGGCCATCGTAAAACACAAAGCTGTCCTCGACGTCGCGCGCCTCTACAGAGCGCTTGAAAGTGTCGTTTTGCTGCCAGTAGGCGATGACGTGCTCTTCAAGGGCATCGAAATCGACCTGGGGATCGACCGGATGGAAATAGTTGAACCAAGCCCCTGGATCGCTCATGATATTCCTCTGACCTCCGCATCGGACGTTCCGGGATGCTACGAACACGGTCCCGTACCCGCGCACGCTGTATCGGCCATACACCGATACGCCACCTATCCAACGCAATAGAAAACCCGTCCCCCAAGGGACGGGTTTAGAAGACCCGCGGTACCACCCTTATTGCCGTGTCCGCAAACAGACAAGGCCACTCGTCAAGAGCCGGGCCACTCAACCCTCACCATAGGAAGGGCACCCTACTCTCGTGCCAAGGATAACGGGCGGCAAAGCCCGGGCAAGCCTAATGGCTCGTTTCTCCACCGAGGGCGGAGAAAGGGGTGTTCGGTTGCCAGCTAGGGAGGGATCTTGGGCTGTTCTCGACGTGCCCGCTCACACCGTACCGGGCTCGCTGAACGCAATCACCACAGCCTACTCGTCTCCGTCATAGCCGTTCGCACCACACGCGAATCACAGTGTAGCATGACGGTCAGGAAATGACAAATACGAGTTTGACGAAAGGTCTTTTCAGGCATAGACTGCGTGTTTGGTAGCCCTATAGCATCATTCGCGCCGACTGGCGGTGCCCTATCATCACACATGACGCCGCATAGCCATGTGCGATAGACAAGACGCCGCTTATAGGGCGAGAGTGAGGTGCGATATGCTTTGTCCAGATTGCCAGCTTCCGGCTGTGGGAGGGACTCTGTGCTCTCGTTGTCACCACCTGGTGCCCGAGCAAGAGAGCTTTCGCAGCCAGGGCGGTCATTATCTCCGCCTTCTGACGGCGTTCTCCTTCGCTCTGTTGCTCATTTTCGTCCTTTCAGCGAGCCTGGGAGCGGGCCTGCAGACCACCGTGCAGAGGCTGGTTCAGAGCAGATGGCTGTGGTTCTACCTGATCATCTTCCTGATACCCATCGGCATTGGCATTTACTATTGGATCATGCTACATGGGGAAGAGATCGTGATCACGGACGAATACATCGCCCGCCGCTCCCAATGGGGAAGCCAGCGATTGGCCTGGGATGATATCACAGCCTTCCAGCAGATACCCGTCCTCTTCCATGAGACCCGTCTGGGTCGCATCGCAGGTCTGAGCTACTACTTTAGCGATGGCGCCCTCTTTCGCAGTCTCCCCAAATTACGATATGAGCTGCAGGGGCCTGTGGATGCCGCTGGCAACCCGGAGACCATCACCCTGGACCCCGGGACAGTGGACGATCTGCCCTGGTTGTTACAGCTCATCACGGAGCGCATCGGCAGTCCGGATGAGGAGTAAAGGCTGCTAAAGATACGATTTTATCTGCTCCGCCACCTGGCGATTCATGCCCGGCACGGCCGCCAAGTCATCCACGCTGGCCCGCCTGATGCCATCCAGCGACCCGAATCGATCGATGAGCGCTCTGCGCCGGCGAGGGCCGATCCCGGGGATTTCGTCCAGCAGCGACCGGGTGGTCTGGCTCTCGCGCAACTTGCGGTGGTAACTAATGGCAAAGCGATGGGCCTCGTCTCGGATGCGCTGCACCAGGTACAGTCCCTGGGAACCTCGCGGCAGGATTATGGGCGCAGGACGAGCCGGCACGTAGATTTCCTCGTTCTGCTTGGCCAACCCCACAGCGGGTATGTGGGCCACCCCCACCTCATGCATCGCGTCGAGCGCCGCGCTCAATTGCCCTTTCCCTCCATCGACGATCACCAGATCGGGCATGACGGCCCAACGGTTCTCCTTACCATCCACGCTACGCGCAGCATCGGATTCTGTGGCGCGACGAAAGCGGCGTTGGAGTACCTCGGCCATGGAGGCATAGTCGTTCGCTCCTTCCACCGTCTTGATGCGAAAATGGCGATAGTCCTGTTTACTGGGCGCACCCTGCACGAACACCACCATACTGCCGGTGGCCGACGTGCCCTGGATGTTCGAGATGTCATAGCATTCGATGCGCGAAGGCGGGCCGGCCAATCCCAGCGCCTTTTGTATCTCGGTGAGGGCCTCCACATGCTTGCTCGTATCGGCCTCCCACTCGGCGCGTAGTTTGCTCAGGGTCTCGGTCGCGTTTTCCATAGCCATGCGCATCACATCAGCTTTTTCGCCACGCCGCGGCACCTTAACCAGGACCTTGCTGCCGCGCCTATGATGCAGCCATTCCTCGATCACCGCCAATTCATCCAGGTCGTGCTGTACCAGGATCTCCGGAGGAACGTAGGCCGCTTCGTCGTAGAACTGCTTGACGAAGGAGCTCATCACTTGCTGCTCCGACTCGTCCGTCGTGCCCGTCAGCACAAAGTATTCGCGCCCGATCAGCTTGCCCCCGCGCACGAAAAAGACCTGCACGCAGGCCTGCCCATCCTCTCGTGCAAAGGCCACAAAGTCGTGGTCGTTCAGATGGCCGGACACGATGCGTTGGCGCTCGATGATCTGCCCAATGGCATTGATCTGATCGCGCACCGTGGCCGCATGCTCGAAATCGAGCGCCTCCGCCGCTTGCACCATGCGATCTCTGAGTTGATCGACGATCTGCTCCTGCTTGCCCTCCAGAAAAAGGCAGGCCTGATCGATCATCTGGCGATACTGCTCGCGGCTCGCCCTGCCGATGCAAGGTCCCAGGCATCGCTTGATGTGATAGTACAGGCAGGGGCGTGGATCGTTCCCCGTGATCTCGCGGTCACACGTGCGATAGGGAAAGAGCCGTCGCAGCACCTCGAGGCTCTGGTAGACGGCCTGCGAAGAGGTAAACGGGCCAAAGTAGCGGGCTCCATCGCGAGCCATGTTGCGCACGATAAAGATGCGCGGGAAATCCTCCTGCAGGCTGACCCGAATATAGGGGTAGCGCTTGTCATCCTTGAGGCGCACGTTGTAGCGCGGGCTGTAGCGCTTGATCAGCTCGCATTCGAGTATCAGTGCCTCCAGCTCTGATTCGGTGACGATCCACTCCAGGTCGGCCACCTCGGCCACCAGGCGTTCCGTCTTGGCCGGCAGGGATGCCGAGTCCTGGAAATAGGAGCGCACGCGGTTGCGCAGCACGATCGCCTTGCCCACGTAGATGACGCGGTTATCGACGTCACGCATGATATAGACGCCCGGCTTGGCTGGCAGCCCCGCCAGGCGCGTTTGGATCAGCTCACTGCCGCTCATACTCCGTGA
>CAYQDH010000166.1:0-10133 GCA_964416075.1 uncultured Anaerolineales bacterium
CGACGACGATCTGCCGCGGCGGCGATTGGCGCGGCGCCACAAAGACATAGCGCCCGGCCTCGTCCAGCCACAGTTCCCAGATCTCGCTCCGGCAGAGGGGAACCTGCCCTGGCTTGGCCTGGGGCAGCGGCATGTCATGCACGCGGAGCACAAGGTCAGCGACGCCCGCCGAGGTCTCGGCGGGCGCGGGCTGAAGAAATTTGGCGTGTGCAGGCGGGACCACCATATGCAAACCAGAGTCACGTGCGTCGAGCCACAACGTAAGCTCGGCCACGCGCAACTCCATCACCTCTGGGGTCGCGGCCTTCGCTGCCGCCGCCCCCTTACCTGCCATGGTCGGAGATCCGCTCGACCACGCGTCGCGGTGCTCCGGCGAGCGCGCTGTCACGCCGCCGGGCCAGACCCTCTGGATGAGATCGATTCGCCCGGCTCATAGCTGGCGAGCTCACGCGGCCGGGGCCCTCCAGCAACGGGGTGTGAGTTTGCAGCTCGACGTGCCCTTGGGATCATTGACGGGGCTGGTGTGACAGACCGCCAGGATCGCGTTCTTGACCATCAGGCGCACCTTCTTGACAGCGGGTGCCTGATACGTTTTCTTGTTCATGCTGAGTCTCCTCCGATGATTTCTGCTATAGGTACACGTTGGTACTGCGCGGCGCGCAGGCGGCCCAATTCACACACGAATTCCACCGGCGTCTCGTCGTCGCCATGCACGGCTTGCGACCAGCCGGGACACTGGTTGCACAAACCCCCAAGCGTACAGGTGCGGCAGGGCGTATCCAGGCGCCGCTTTAGCTGGCGCAGGGCGCCCAGGCGTTCCCAGGCCTCCTGGAAGCCCATCTGCAGCAGGTCATAGCTTGGGCGGCGCGACATGGTACAGATGCTCAGCCGCCCCGCGCTATCGATGTGAAACGAGTGCAGCCCCGCGCCGCAACTGTAGACGTACTCGGCGCGCACCGCCTGGCCGCTGAACAACTCGGCCGTCTTGTCCCATTCTCGCTGCCTCTCGGGGTCCTCGCGGTCCAGGGCGATCATCTCCTCGATCGAGAGCCGGTAGTCGAGCGGCTGCTCTCCCCCGTCCAGCCTGGGCCACAGCGAGCCATCGTAACGGAACTGGGAGCCGAGCCTCTCGGCGAGGGCTCTCATCTCGGGCAGCTCGTGGCGGTTGGTCGTGAGCAGCACAGATTTCAGGGTCAGCGCCAAGCCGCGCTCCAGCAGCAGATCGATGCCCTGGCGGAAGCGGGCATACGATCCCGGGACCTGCGTCACCGCCTCATAGGTCTCGGCGGTGGCGCCGTACAGGGTGATCTCGATCGCCCGCGGGCGCGAGGCGGCCAGCAGATCGGCGATGCGCGGCGTGAGCAGGACGCCGTTGGTAAAGAGCGAGACGAGCATGCCCCGCTGCCTGGCATGCCGGTAGATCCCGGCAAAATCGGGCCGCAGGAGTGGCTCGCCCCCGGTCAGCACCAGGAACAGGCACCCCGCGTCGGCCATCTGGTCCAGGAGCTCCCTAACCTGATCGGTCGTTAACTCGCGGGCTTGCGCCGCTCGACTGCCCGCCGGCTGGTTGATGTAACAGTGCACACAGGCCAGGTTGCAGCGCTCGGTGAGCTCCAGCGTGCCGTCGAGGGGATAACGGCGCCCCTGCAACGGCGCGAGCAGCTGCTCACCCCACTCCTCGAGATTCAATTCCGGACAGGTGGCGTAGCCCACGATCAGACCTTTCGGATGGCGCCAATGGCCAGCATCTCGCCCAAAAAGCTCTCCAGGTCCGCTGTCAGCACATCCGGGTCGGCGGCGTACTCGGCCAGCAACGCAGTCCGCAGATCGGACGGCGTTACGCGTCCGTCGAGACGCTCCCAGATAAAGGCGCCCACCTCGTTCAGCGTGTAAATACAATCCATATCCGCCACGTCCTGGTGGATGGGCACCAGGACAGACTCATCTACGATCCTGCGGAAGATGAACTCGGGATTCCTCTCGTAACGCACTTCTTGCTGCTCCAACCGTACTCTCCTACGCCAGGTATCTTGAGAACCCGGGCAGCCTGCCGAACAGCCGTCGGGCCAGTCGGGAGGGCCTGCCGCGGCCGAGGTTGCAGCGCGAGCGCAGCGCCGCGCACCAGCCCAACCACCTCATCATCGAGCGGTCCAGGTCGATGGGTGCTCTACCACGCTCGATCGCCGCCACCCGGCCGTATATCAGAGCCCGCGGGATCGTCCCGTCGGGCTGCGCCACCTGGTCGCCCTGGATCGTGTAGCGAATGCCACCCGGGCCGGCCAGCGTGCGCACCACGCGATGCACCACCACGCGGCCCGGCCCGCTGCTGCACAGGACTAGATCCCCTACGCGAACCGGGCGCCCGTCCACCGGCCGCACCAGCAACACGTCGCCATCTCGCACCAGCGGCCGCATGCTGTCGCCGTGCGCCCGGAACTTGATGGCTACGCCGGCGCGCAGAATCTCACTGCTTAGCTCGGCAAAGGCAGCCGACGTGCAGGGGATGCTGGCAGCGGCCGCCGCCAGCATCTGCCCCGTGCCCGCGCCTCGACCGGGCGCATCCATCACCGAACCTTCCCCTCGGCAGAGCTCTTCGTGTCCTTGGGTAGCTCGATGCGGGGCCCCTGGGTCAGGTTGGCCTGGACCGGGCCATGCAACGTCGTCGCGCCCGAAAGGTCCACGTCCTCGAGCCAGTAGAAGTAGGTCTCGCCCTTGATCACATCCTTGTCCGTGTACTCGTACACAGCGCCGGAGGAGCTGCCCGGACGTGACGCGGGGATCAACTCCGCGTTGATCTGGGTCCTCTCCCCGTCGACCGCCATGGCGCGGTAGAGGTTAAAGCCCAGATTGTCGGTCTCGCTGGCCGTCTCCCAGGACAGCACCACCGATTTGCCCTTGGCGCTGGCCGTGAAGGAGAGCAGGTCGACCGCAGTCGGCTCACAAGTGGCCGTGGCCGTGTTGTTGCCCGGGACGGGGTCCACCCTGCTGGCCATAGACGCCGTGACGCTGTTGTTCCAATTGGTGCCCGACCCGCCCAGCACATAGATTCGCACCGTCCACTTGGCGTTGGCGTCCGCGGTCGTTGGGGGCAGCGAGGTCAAGAGCTGGCAGGTGACCGTCTGGCCGGAGACGCTGCAGCTGCCCTGGTTTACCGTGCCGCCGCTTGTGGTGGTCAGCTGCGAGGTGTAGCTGCTGAACACCACGCCGTCGGGCAAGGTGTCCACGATCTGCACCTGCACGCCGGAGCCCGGTCCCGCGCTCTTGGTGACGATCTCGTAGTAGGGGGTCCGCGTGTCAAAGCCCACGCAGGTCTTCGCCGGGTAGATGTCCGCCGTCGGCGCGCTGATCTCCGCCCACAGGCAAGCGCTGTTGTCGGTCTCTTCTTCGGTGATGAACTCTGTGCCGACCGACGCCGAATTGTACGACTGGTCGCAGGCCCCGCCGCCCAGGCCCGTCTTCGTGAAGCCAAGGATGTTCACCGTGTAGGTTCCATCACCCGGGCAGGTGAAGGTCGCAGTCGAGGGCTGCGTGATCGTGACCTTGTCGGGGCAAATGCTGGTACCCGGGTAGACGCACGTTCCCGCTGTGTTGCTGGTCTCGTCCAGCGTGAAACGAGTGACGAAGCTAAAGCTGGTCGTAGTCGTCCCATCGTTGCAGGTGACAGGAACGGTCGTTGTCAGGTCAACGTAGTCGAGGGGGTTGGGGTTGTCGCCGTCGTCATCCGTCGAATAGACTGGGTTGTTGTAGTGGGTGAACTTGCCCAGATAGAACGGCGTATTGGCTGCTGGGGTGACCGGGCCGTTATTGCCATCGAACCCGAAACCGCTCTGTTCCGCAAACGTTGTGTTGGCGCAGGTGCGACCATACCATCGGCCACTGTAGTAGTACGCATCTCGCCCATACCGAATCTGGTTCTCGTCGGTGTTCGTATAGCCGGTGGTTTGGTTCCAGTAAGCTCTTTTGGCCGATCCTGACGGGTAAGTGGGGGTATCCCCTGCTCCCGAAGCCCAGCCATCACACTGCGCTCCATTGGTATCGGCGGTTCCCCAGATGCCGTCGACATTTCCCACCGTAAAGGCCATCGCGGTGATCACGACCACGAGCGACAGGATAATAACGCCCATCCTCATCAGTGCCCGAAACATCTTGCGTTTCATGTGCTTCTCCTCCATAAGTACTTGCTGGGAAGACGGCCCGGGAAAGGTGGCCGCGCCCACACCCACCGGTATCAAGATAACGCCGCGGAACTGACTTGCGCAGTCGACCTCACGCGCTTTTACGGTATTCTAACACATACGCATCCACGTGACAAGCGCATCGAGCGGTAAGCCGTATAACTGTATACCTCCGTTATACACACCAAGCAAGCGAAAAAAGGCGGACACCGAGCCCCCGTGGGCCGTGCTGACTGGGCGGCGATGGCCGGGCAACCAACACCTGCGCACGATCCTGCAAATGATAGGCACCCGTGTTTTCTATACTTGCTTGCTATGCAAAGGGACAGTCTCGGGCCATCCTGATTATACGAGCGTAACCTTTATGGGTGATGAATACTCTGTGAGTATTATATTACAGAATGTTCATTATGCGTAAACGCAATTTACGGCTTGCGGCTCCTGTGCGTTCAAGCCCGCCGCGAATGCAAAACCCAGGGGGCCCGCGGGCCCCCTGGGTCTGTCGTTACGATCGATCCACGGGTGTCGGTCTAGGGCGCGATGGCCATCGAGTCCGTGACCTCGCCCGAGAACCCATTGGCCGAGCCATCCCAATACATGGAGAAGGTACAGGTGGTGGTGCTGCCCAGCGAGCTGGGCGCACAGATAGAGATGTCCGAGCCATCGCCGCTGGCGCCGCTCACGCTAAAGCTGCCCAGCGTGGTCAGGTAGATCCTGCCCGCCGCGTCGACCCAGGCGCCGTTCACGTCCTCGTTCGACGTGCTGGACAGGCCGACATCGGAGCCGTCAAAGTACATGGCCCATGCGCCGCTGGTGGTCGCGCCCAGCTGCGTGGGCGTGAAGGCCAGCAGGTCCTCATCGGCGCCCGAGGCGCCGGTGACCGACACGTTCCCCAGGGTGCTGATCAGCAGCCGGCCATCCGCCAACAGGGTGAAAGCATCCACGTCCTCGTCGTTGGTCGACAGGCCAACGTCCGAGCCGTCGAAATACCACGACCAGGTCCCCGCCGTCGTGCTTCCTGTGGAGGTGGGCGTGAAGCGCAGGATGTCCGAGTCATCCACGGCGCCAAAGCCGCTCAAGGTGAAGGCGGTGTCAAAGCTCATCAGCAGCGAGCCATCACCCTGGAGCTCTAGGGCATCGATATCCGTATTGGCCAGCCCGATATCCGAGCCATCGATGAACATCGCCCAGGCGCCCGTACCCATATCCTTCATCAGGATGTCCTCATCGGCAAAGGCAACGCCGCCGGCCGTGCCCGATGTGCTGGAGCCCAGGTAGAGCTTGGGTCCAGGCAGCGGGGTATTGGTGGGCGTGGGGATGGGCGTCTCCGTCGGTATGGGGGTCTCAGAGGGGATGGGCGTCGCGGTGGGTATAGGCGTCGCGGTCGGGATCGGCGTCTCCGTAGGCGTATTGCTGGGCGTGGGCGTGTAGCATGGCGCGGAGCCGGTCACCGTCCAGGTATAGGACTGGGTGGTCGAGTGGCCCACATAGTCGCGCACGGTCACCTGGACGGTATGCTGGCCGCTGCAGGAGGGGAAGGCGAACTGGGAGTCCTTGATGAACCCCAGGTCGATGGTGTAGTTGCGGCAGGTGTAGTTGCCGCAGGTGGGGGGCACGACGTAAAAGTCGCTCAGATAAGCCTCTCTGTTTGCACCGCCGGGCAAGGTATCGAAGCGCCAGGTGGTGTTCGCCGCCCCGCCATCCACGGAGAAGGTGATCTCAAAGGGCGGGAGATAGTAGTAGTTGACAGGGTCCAGGATGATGTCGCGGGCGCGGACGTAGATGCCATAGCTGCCGGAGATCGAGTTGCCGCTGTAGACTGCGCCGCTCGCGTTGAGCAAGCCAATGGCCTGGATCTCGGGGTTCGAGGTATCGGCCACGGGAGTATGGAACTCGAAGGTGTTGACATAGGCTCCTCCGGCGCCGAGGATGTTGAGATGGATGTGGTTGAAGCGCCTGCCGCTACCGTCTGTGACGGTCCAGTAGACGATGTTGCCGATGTAGGTATCGGGAGTGATAAAGCCACCGTTGACGGGGTCGGCCTGGTACTGGGCGAACTTGTCCTTGATGGCCTGGGGGATGGTATTCTTGTCGATGTGGTGGTACTGCCAGATATAGCCGTCGGGATCGAGGACGGCGACCTCCCAGTAGAGGTCGTTGCCGGGCTGGTAGTTCTCCACGTTGACCACCTGGCCGCCGGAGCGGTTGTAGACCGCGGTGCCGTTGACCTTCATCATGTCCGTGCCGCCATGGAAATAGGGCGTTCCGCCATAGCCCTGGTAGGAGTGCACGCTCCAGCCGATGGTGTCGAAGGCGAAGGGCCAGGCGTAGACGCCGTGGGCGTCCAGCAGTCGGGCATCGCCGGTAGCGAGGTCGAGGTAATCGGGGCGCCAGGTGGCCTCGATCTGGTGGTTCCTGTACCAGAAGTCGGCGTCGACGCCCTGGTCAAAGAGCACGGTGCCCTGTTCTGGGGGAGCCACATCAGGAGCGGGGTCGCCGGGGTCGGCTGCTGCGGGGCCGGTGACGCCGCCCCACAAGAGGGCGAGGGCGACCACCAGCGTCAGAGCGATGCGCAGCGGGTGAAATCTCTGGGCCACTATCTTGTCCATCGCTTTTCCTCTCTTCTTCCAACTATAAGTATGGTATATGGTACGAGCTTGGGTGAACAGCGAACACCAAGTGGATCATAGCACAATATGCTCATCGTGGGTGGCAACATAACAAGGTATACACAGGGGCGGAGCGATTTTTATTGTATTTTCACGCTATGGGATGCTTTGCCTGGTGATCCATTGCCTTGGGGTGGCGGGCCCAAGTGCTACGGGTCAAAGCCCATTTTGACCGCCTCGCCGGCGGTCTCCCGACCCAGCATCATCTCGATACCCACCATTCGAACTGATAGTCCTCCACCTCGCCGCCGGCCACAAAGCCTGTGGGCGCGATGGCCGTGGTACATGGCCCCGGGCTGAGACGGAAGCGCACACAGTAGATGTTGTACTCCGCTATGCTCAACGTCGGCGGCACCCTGGCCCCAACGGCATTCGGGCCCGCGACCACCGCCACATTCTGGATGATGTGCTCGGAGTAGGTGGTCTCGCCGACGGTGGCCGTGTCATAACCGCCGGGATTGGTCAAGTCTCCGTCGGCGGATTCCGGACCGGGGATCGAGCCCACGTCGTCGGTGAAATCCATCCAGGCGTTCAAGCAACCATCGCCGCCCGCAAGCACTACGTCGAACCCCAGGGTGCCAGCCCACCATTCGGATGGGGCGCCGGCGAGGGTGACGCCGTCCTCGTCGTCGGGCACGAGGGTGAGATCATCGCCATCGGCGGCGGGAGAGGGCTGGCCTTGGGCCTCATAGTCGAAGGCGGCGCCCAGCAGCAGAGCTGACCGGGAGTGACGCGGCCCGTTGGCGGCGCGCGACGTGCCATAGGAATCGGGCAGGTCGCCCCAATCGCGCGAGGCGACAAAGCTGGTGACGCACCTGGTGAAGGCGCCGGCGCCGGAATACACAATGTCGCAATTGTAGAGCTCCTCATAGTTGCCCTCGGTATCCAGGATGACATCGAAGCGGACGGTCCAGGTGACGCCGGGGGCCAGGTCGCCCAGGGGGTAGCCGCCTTCTACTTCCAGCGGCAAGACGCCGCCGTCGTCCGAGGGGGGAATCTTGGTCCAAGTGCTGCCATCGGAGCTCCAATAGGTGGAGTTGGGCACGTACGTCGTATTGGCGGGCAGCGGGTCGTAGACATAGACCGCAGGGATGGCGACGGAGGAGATATTCTTGACGGTGAGGATGTAGCGGGCCGTGTCGCCGGGGCTGAGCTGACCATCCTGGTCGGTGTCGCCCTCGGGGGTCAGGACCAGGCTCTTGCTGCCCTCCTGCAGGCGCAGCGGCGGCACCGACGTGCCCGCATCCAGGCCCGGCGTGGAGATCGAGGCGTTCCTGGGGTCCTGGCCCCAGGCCACGGCCAGCACGCAGCCGGGATCGGCGGGCAGAGGGTTCCCGGGGCCGGCCCAAGGGCTGCTGCGGGTCCAGACGCGCGCGCCGGTCTGGTCCTTGTCCGTGGGGTCGCGCAGGGTGACCGATTGCAGGCGGTCTATGGGGATACCGAGGTGCGAGGTGGTCTCGTCCAGGCCATCGACGTTCCTGTCCAGGACATCGTTATCGCCCCGCAGGTCCACCTTGTCGGGGATGCCGTCGTGGTTCCAATCCACAAAGAGATAGGTGCTGCCCGAATCGCACGCGGCGGTCACCCACAGGGGGCTGCTGTTCTCACTGCCCCCGTAGTTGGGGTCGCGGCCCAAGCCCAGGCCCACCAGCGCCTCGGTGGAGAGGAAAACGTCGGGGAAGAGGGTAAAGCTCCAATCGTAGGCCGAATGGCCCGCGTCGACCGTGCCGATGCCAAAGATCGGCTCGCCCGTCGCGCTCCCGCTGGCGTCGGAGGCGTAGCAGCGCGCGGCCCTTCGCGTGGGCAATTCGACCGTCACCACGCCGCGGGGATCGACGGTCTGTGGGACACTGGGATTTGCCCCCTCGCAGGTGATATGGATGCTGCCGTTGTCGCTGGGGTTGTACAGGAAGAGGCGCGTGGGGCCGCTCAGGTAGGTATTCACGCCCACTGGGCTCCAGTAGCTGCTGCCATAGGCGCTGGTGGGCAGCAGGTTCATATCGCGCGCGGCGTAGGCGGAGCAGATGTCGCCGCTGAGCAGCACCGCCTGGATCGGCTTGGTCTCGTCGGTGCTGCGCACACTGGCGCCCTGGAGGATCCCCGTGACCAGGGTGCTGCCGCCCTCCTGCAAGGTGGCAGAGGACTCGAAGGCGCCATCCGCGTCGGCGTCGATCTCCACGACCGTGTCGTTCTGCGAGGCCATGATGGAGAGCGCGCTGTACTCGAACATCTGGTCGGCTTGAGCGGTGTCGGCGCCCACCGGCGACTCGTAGGCCATGCCCCATTCATTGGTGTCATAGATCTCGTGGGCGAAGGAGAGCAGCGCGGCGGTGTTCAGCGGCCAGGCGGCGCGGGCCATGGCGATGGAGCTGTTGGCAGCGATCTTGTCCTTGCCATCCCAATCGACGGAGCCGGAGAGATTGGGGACGACCACGTTGTTGCTGAGGATGATCACGTCGCCGGCGGAGAGCACGTCGCCGGAGTAGCCGGGGGGCGCCCCATTGGCGGCGTCGGCGTCGCCCCAGATCTGCAGGCCGTCGGGGTTGGCGGCCGAGTAGACTTCAGCGTCGGTGGGAGAGCTGATCTGCGCGGCATAGCCGTCTTCCCACTGGTCATAGTAGATCAGCGTGCCATCCGCGCCGATGGCGATGGAAAAGTAGCTGACGATGGGCGAGCTCGGATAACGGCCACCACGGCAGTTCCTGGCCCGGATGCCCTGAAAGACGGACAGCGCCTGATCCTCAGGCAGGGTCAAGTAAAAGGTCTGCACCACGGGCGTGCCGGGGACGAGGGTGCTGGGGAAAACGATGTCGATGGCGGTCGAGGCGGAGACCCTGGCGTGGCTCGGTGACAGCAGCAAGCCGACGATGACCAGCAGCGCCGCCAGGGCGAGCCTAGGCAGCACGCCGCGCGACAGCAGATGAGGAAACCGTGTTGCGTCCATCTCTCTCCTCCCCAGATATACGAACATACGACACCGATCGCCCCACTGGGTCTGCCGGCCGGGATGCGCGCCCATCGTACGCTCCTGTGCGGGGCCACGCCCCCGCAGGCAGAGTCCACGATGAGATACCCATATCGGAGCTCGAAATGTTTGAGCCCAGAAACTTGTCTGCCTGGCCGCGACGCTTGTCATCCTGACCGTCCGGTGTACTCACCGGCGGGAAGGATCACCATTAACTCAAGCAGCCACGTTTCTGAGTAATCGCCCATGGCGTGGTGCGCCATCTGGGACCGAATGACAGTTCTGTACCGCGATTTTCCGCCCGTCCAGCAAGACGGGAAAATC